>JACQYG010000035.1 GCA_016208345.1 Chloroflexota bacterium | reverse complement strand
TAGTCCGGCCTATAGCGTTCCAGGATGTAATGCGCGCCTTTGGAGGAGCGGGTTTCCTCCTCCACTGCGCCGATGACCACCACCCGCTTGTCCGAGCCCGCAGGCAGGGAGGCCGCGGCAGCAACGAAGGTGGCCAGGGGCCCCTTGGCGTCCACCGCACCTCGTCCGAAGATCCTCCCGCCTTCTATCCTCACCGGGATGAAACCGGGCACCGTGTCCATGTGGCCCAGGAGTAGCACTGTAGTCGCCCCCGTGCCACGCTCCCCCACCGCGTTACCGGCCTCGTCGATGGTGGCCCGCAGGCCCCGTTGGGCCATGGCCCCCTTCAGATAACGGGCCAGCTCCCCCTCCTGAGTTGAGGGGCTGTAAATGGCCAACATGTCCTGGAGCAGCGCGATGTCTTGCTCTTGCGGCTCTAACCCACCAGCGCTCACCGGCCTAATCCCCCAATACCCAGGCGATCTTTGCCACCACCGTTTCCAGGTCCTGGCGTTCTATCACCAGGGGCGGTAGAAGCCGAAGCACGGTATCCCCCGCTGGCAGGGCCAATACCCCCTCTTCCATCAAAGCCCTCAGATAGGGAGTGACCTTGGCCTTTAGCTCCATCCCCACCAATAATCCCAGCCCTCGGACCTCTCTGATCAAAGGCGAGCGCAGTTGCCTCAGGGCATCCAACAGGAAAGCCCCCAGATCCTTGGCTCGCTGGGCCAGGTGATAGTCCTCCATGTACTGGATGGCCGCCAGGGCCGCGGCTGCCGCCAGGGGATTGCCGCCGAAGGTTGAGCCGTGGACCAGCCTGGGTAGTTGGGGCACGCGCTCACCGACCAACACGGCCCCCATGGGGAGACCACCGGCGATGGACTTGGCCAGGCACAGGATATCGGGGGCCAGGCCGTAGTGTTCGCAGGCGAACATGCGCCCGGTCCGGCCAAAGCCGGTCTGCACCTCGTCGATGACCAGAAGCGCCCCCCGGGCCCGGCAGACCTGTTGGGCGGAGCTCAAGAACTCGGCAGTTGCCGGCCGGACCCCTCCCTCTCCTTGCACGATCTCCAGGAGCACTGCTGCCGTGTCTTCGTCCATCGCCGCGGTCAGGGCCCCTGCGTTGTTGTAAGGGACATGGCTGAACCCCGGGACCAGGGGTTCGAAGGGCTCCCGGTACTTACCCTCCCATGTGGCGGAGAGGGCGCCCATGGTGCGCCCGTGGAAGCCCCGCTTGGCCGCCACGATGCCCTTGCGACCAGTGGCCAGGCGAGCGAATTTGATGGCCCCTTCGATGGCCTCGGCCCCGGAATTACACAGAAAGACTCGCTCCAGGCCCGGTGGCGCTATGGCTGCCAACTTGCTCATCAGGAGCGCGCGTTCTTCGTTGTAGAAGATCTCGGTGCAGGAGATCAGCCGGAGGGCCTGCTGGGCCAGGGCCCTGGCCACGTAGGGATTGGCGTGGCCCACGTTGGCGGTCCCCTGGCCGCCCACGCAGTCGATGTACCGTCGGCCGTCGGCATCCCACAGATAGGCCCCCTCTCCCCGGACCATCACCACGTCCCGCTTGGGGTAAACCCCGGTGGAATGCCGGTCCTCCAATGCCTTGATTTCATTCACATTCATCGGTTTTCTACTCCCCTGAGCCCACGTTTCGACGACCATTGACGGTGATCCGAAGGACACTTTTCTTTACTGATAAAGAAACGCCAGCTCTCCGCTATGAGATCACCGTCCCTTTCCCTTCCAGGGCTTGGCTAATGGGCCGCAACGTCCGCCCATCGGCGATGACCACCTGGCTCACCCCGCTCTCCAAGGCCTCCCTGGCGCCCAGGAGCTTCTTCTTCATCCTACCCTGGGCGTACTCCGCGTAGCGGTCGATCTCATCTCGGGGCACATGGCTGATCAAGGTCGACTCATCGTGGACGTCATTGAGCAGGCCAGGGACGTTGGACAGGATGACGAGCCTCTCCGCCTTAAGGGAGGCCGCCAGGGCGGCGGCGGCCCGATCGCCGTCTACGTTAATGGCTTCTCCTTCATAGCTCAGGGCTGGGGGTGTGAGCACCAGGGCGTAGCCGGCAGCGATGAGGAGCCGGATCAGTCCCACGTTGACCTGTTCCACCCGGCCAGTGAAATCATCGCGCAGCACCTTCACCTTGTCGCCCTCGACGATCTTGACGAAAGGCTTCCTGGGCCCTTTGAACAGGCCGCCGTCTATCCCCGAGAGGCCCAGGGCGTTGACCCCCAGGCACTGCAGGCGCGCCACGATGTACTTGTTGATCTTGCCGGCGTACACCATGGTGAAGATATCCAGCGTCTCCCGGTCGGTGTAGCGGCTCTCCATGCCGGAGCTGGACCGGACAAAGCGCGGCGGCTTCCCCAGACGTGCCGAAAGCAGGTTGGTCTCGTGGGACCCACCGTGCACGATGATGAGCTTCTGGCCGGTCTTGAGGACGTCTGCGGCGTCGGCGCAGACCGCATCGAGATCGATGCCTTCTCCTCCGCCCACCTTAATCACAATCATATTGCCCCCTGTATCTGGCAATCAAGAGTTCGGTTCGCCCGGGAAACGACCATGCTTCCGATAGTATTCGACAAGGCCGCCCTGGTGGAGTATCTCGCAAACAAAGGCCGGCGGCGGCCGGAGGGGAAAAGCCCTCTCACCGGCCACGAGTATCCCCTGGGCCACATCCAGCTCTACCTCCTGGCCGTCGGCGATCTCCTGCGCCGCGGTCTCGCTTTCGAACAAGGGTATCCCCAGGTTCAGGGCATTGCGGAAGAAGATGCGAGCGAAGCTGCGAGCCACGATGGCAGCGATGCCGCATCTCTTCAGGGCCAGGGGTGCGTACTCCCGCGACGATCCACAGCCGAAGTTCCGGCCGGCCAGGATGATGTCGCCGGCGCGCACGGCCCTGGCGAATTCCGGCCGGTACTCAATGAAGGCGTGGCGGGCCAGGGCTGCCTCGCCGGTCATATAGGGTGCGTAGCGCCCCGGCAGGATCTGATCGGTATCCACGTCATCGCCGAATTTCCACACTTTTCCCATTACTGTACCCCCACAGCTTCACTTCCAACATGGCACCCTTCGAAGCGAGCCGAGCATCCGATCTACTGCCGGTATTCCCGCGGGTCAGCGATGAAACCGGCCAGGGCCGTCGCTGCCGCCGTCGCCGGCGAGCCGAGATAGATGCTGGCCTCGGGAGAGCCCATGCGGCCCTGGAAGTTGCGGTTGGAGGTAGAGAGGCAAACCTCGCCGGCGCCCAATACGCCCAGGTGGCGCCCCAGGCAAGGGCCACAGCCAGGTGTTCCCACCGTTGCCCCTGCCGCCAATAAGGTGCTCATGGTTCCGTCGGCGACGGCGTCCATTAGCACCCGGTGGGAGGCGGGTATCACCAGCAGGCGCACCCCCCGGGCAATGTGTCGGCCGGAAAGCAAGCTGGCTGCCAGGTGTAGGTCCTCCAGGCGGCCATTGGTGCAACTGCCTAGGAAGACCTGGTGGACCTGGACGCCCTGGACCTGGGAAACAGGCGCGACCCGGTCCACCTGGTGAGGCAGCGAAACCTGGGGCTGGATCTTGCTCAGATCTATCATTATCTCCTGGACGTACGTGGCGTCAGCATCGGGGTAAAGCCACTCTGGCACTGGATAATGCTGCCGGATCAGATCGTCGGGGGGGACCAGGCCAGCCTTGGCCCCCATCTCCGTGGCCATGCTGCAAATGGTCATACGCGAGGCCAGGCTCGAGCCCTCCACGCCGTGAAACTCCACCGCGCGGTACGAGGCCCCCTCGGCCCCTAACCTCCCGATGAGCCAGAGGATTAGGTCCTTGGCGGTGGTCCCCGGTGAAAAGGCCCCATGGACCTGTACCTTGATGCTCTCGGGCACTTTGAGCCATGTCTTCCCCCGGGCGAAGGCCAAAGCGATATCGGTGGTGCCCATCCCGGTGCCGAAGGCCCCGATGGCACCGTAGGTAGTGGCGTGGGAATCAGAACCCAGCGCAACTGTGCCCGGTTGGACCAATCCCTCCTCGATCATCAGTTGATGACAGATACCTCGGCCCACGTCGTAGAGCCTATTGATGCCTTCTTCTAAGGCGAAGCGTCTCAAGAGGACCTGACCGTCGGCCGTGGCGGGGTTACAGGCTGGGGCCACATGGTCCACAAACAGTGCCACTCTCTCCGGGTCGTGCACCCGCTTTGCCCCTAGCTCCTGCCGCAAGACCTTGATCACGCTTTCGGCGATGGAATCCACGGTCATGGTCATGGTGACCTGGACGACGGCCAGGTCACCAGCCTGAACCTCGTGCCCTGCGGCCCGTGAGATGATCTTTTCGGATAACGTTTGGCCCAAAATACGTCTCCTCTTTTGGCCGAGCCTATTCCATCCTGGTTTCGTAGCTGTCCATCCACTGCTGAAGGATGGTATCCACATCGTCCAGGCTCAATGGCCTTTCGTCGGCCAACTGCTTGATCTGCGATGTGGCGGCCTTGACCGCCTGCTCACCCAGGGGCAGGTTTAACTGTTCTGCCCGGTGCTTTATGGCATTCCATCCGGTCAGGCGGTGAGCGATGCTCAGGTAGCGTCTGAGCCCGAAATCGCGAGGGTCCAGGATCTCGTAGGTTGCCGGGTTATTCAGCACCGCCTTGGCGTGGACGCCGGCCTTGTGGGTGAAGGCGGCTATGCCAGTGATGTAATTGTTGAACGGTATGTCGACGTCCACCAGGCGCGCTACCAGGCTCTCGATCTCCCGCAGCTTTTCCAGTTTATATCTCTTGACCAGGCTCTTGTCCAGGGCATACATGCGGGCGATGAACCCGCCCAGCGGGGTGATGCCGTTCCGCTCGCCGATCCCCAGCACGCTGACATCGATGTGGGTGGCGCCGGCCTCCAGGGCGCAAAAACTATTGGCGATGGCACAACCGGAATCATTGTGACCGTGAAACTCGATGTCCGCCTTCAACTCGCGCCGCAGGGCGCTCACCAGGTCATAGACCTGCCGCGGGGAGGCCACCCCCACCGTATCAGCGATGCCGACCCGGTCCACGCCCAGCCCGTCTACCGCCCTATAGACGACCAGGAGATCCTTCCAATCGCTGCGGAAGGAATCCTCGCTGGAAAAGCGCACCTCCAATCCCTGGCCTTTGATGAACGATACCACCTGGGTGGCCGTATCAATGATCTCTTCTATACTCTTGCCGTGGCTGAAGCGACGCAGGACGGAGGACGTGCCGAAAAGTACGTCCACGCCAGCTACCCCTGTATCCACCGCCTTTCGGGCATCCTCCAGGTTGCAACGAACGTGGGTCAGGATCCTGGCCCGCAAACCCAAGCCGGCGATGCGCTTGGCGTCGCGATAACTGTGAGGCGAGGCGGCGGGAGAGGTGAGCTCCAGGTACTCCACGCCGAAATCGTCCAGAGCCTGGGCGATCTCAATCTTCTCCTCCAGGCGGAAGTTGGCCCCTACGAATTGTTCGCCTTCGCGCAAGGTAGACTCGATGATGTTGAAGCTCGTCAATGACATTTGAGCCCCCTCCACTCCACAGGTGCGATGCCCTTATACTCCTAGCCTGAATCGTCTGGGCAGAGCCTATTGGCATCATATCGGGTGTAGTCCGGTAAATTCCAGCCCGGTGGTCTCTGGCCAGCCGCACATCACGTTCATGGCCTGCACCGCGTTGCCCGCGGCACCTTTCATCAGGTTGTCCAGGGCAGCCATGACCACCAGTCGCCGGGAACCAGCCTCTTTTTCGAAGCCGACGTCGCAGAAATTAGAGCCGGCCAAGATCTTCGGCTCCGGATAGCGATACACCCCGGCCTTGTCCTTCACGATGCGTATGAAAGGCTCGGCGCTGTAGAACTGCCGGTAGATGCGCCAGATATCCTTTTCCTCCAGGTCATCCTTCAGGAACACGTGGCAGGTAGCCAGGATGCCCCTTACCAGCTCCACCGCCGTGGCCGAGAAAAAAATCCGGGGAACCTGGCCGTGGAAGGTGAGCTCCTGGGCTATCTCGGCGGTGTGCCGGTGGCCCGTAGGGGCGAAGGAACGTACGGCGCCGCTGCGTTCCGGGTGGTGCGAGGCCAGGCTGAAGCCGCTGCCGCCCTCGGAAGAACCAACTTTCGCCTCCACTACCACTGCCTGGTCCACGTCCACCAGGCTACTGGCGAACAGTGGATACAGGGCCAGGATGGTAGCGGTGGCATTGCACCCGGCACCGCTGACCAGTTTGGCGGTTCGTAGCTGCTCCCGGTGTAACTCGGGGAGGCCGTAGACACGTTCCACCAGGAGCTCGGGCCGGGGATGAGTGTAGCCATACCAGCGAAGATAGTCTCCCGGCTGGGCCAGGCGCAGGTCTGCCGAGAGATCAATGATGCGAGGTGCCAGGGAACGGAAGCGGTCGATCACCTTGATGGACTGTCAGTGGGGCAGGCACAGGAACAAGAGGTCACAACGCTCCAGTTCGCTCATCGCCATGAACTGCATTCGAGTGCGCTGGCGCAGATTGGGGTGTAAGGCGTAGACGTACTTGCCCGCGTTGGACTCCGAGGTCACCTGAGCCACCTGTACCTCGGGGTGGCCCAGGAGCAGGCGCAGCAGTTCTCCGCCGGTGTAGCCCGACCCGCCGACGATGGAGGCTCTCATCCTCGTCCTACCTCTAAGAGGTAATCCACGATACGGCCCGGTATGTCCACGCTGGTGGTATCGATGCTATTGCGAAATTCCATGGTGTAGTTGACCTCGTTGACCAGGAGGCGTCCCTCCGGGGTTTCCAAGAGGTCGATGGCCACCACGCCGCCTCCCACGGCCTGAGCCGCTTTCACCGATAGGCGATGGATCTCCGGCGTCACCGGGCAGTTCTCCGCCCGGCCGCCCCGAGCGGTGTTGGTGATCCAATGCTCCGAATAGCGGTAGATGGCGCAGATGGTCTCGTTGCCGACCACGAAGCTGCGAATGTCCCGGTCGGGTTTCTTTATGTACTCCTGGATATAAAAGATCGAATGATGATACGAGCCCAGGGTCTCCTTGTGCTCCAGCACTGCTTCAGCGGCGTCCCGGTCGTTGATCTTGGACAGGAGTCGGCCCCAGGAGCCAATGGCGGGTTTCAGGACCACGGGGTAGCCCAGGGCCTCGATGGCCTGGAGCGCCGCCTCTGGTGTGAAGGCCAGCATCGTCCTGGGCGTGGGCACCCCGTTCTTGATCAAGGCCTGGGTGGTCAGAAATTTGTTGCCGCAGGTATCGGCCACCTGATAGGTGTTCACGGTTTTGATGCCCCAGTCGTTCAGCACCTTCAAGGCGTACAACGCCCGGGAGTGATTGATGCAGCGCTCCAGGACCACGTCGTAGTCGTAGCTCTTGTTTTGCAGGTCGAACAGGCACTCTGGATCGTAGATCTTGTCATAGGTCACCTGGCGCCGATCCAGGGCGTCGAAGATCAATTTCTCCTCGACCCTTACCCGGGAGAGCAAAACGCGAACTTTCATGTGAGTCACTTCCTTTATACTAGCGAAGCCGTGCCTCAAACCGACGAGAGCAATCACCACAGAGACGCGGAGTTCGCTGAGATCTTTCCTTCATTTCTGCGCCCTCGTGGCCCATCCTCCCGCAGGTTCGGAACCTGCGGGAGGATCAAACAACTTTAACTACGGGTAGAAGCCCACCCGCGTTGGGCGGCTCATGGCCAGTTGTAGGACAAGATGCCATCTTGTCCTACCATCTCCGCGCTCTTCCTTCAAAATGACATCGTTTTCATGCGTCGGGGCGCACCGCGACGCATAGATAACTTTGCGGTAAAAATCTTGCCTGGGACAGCAGCCTTAAGGCTGTGTTCCAAGAATTCACCTCATGAAGGTGCCG
>JACQYG010000034.1 GCA_016208345.1 Chloroflexota bacterium | reverse complement strand
GTCTCCATGACTCGCTCCCTGGAGGAGGTCTTCAATCCTAGACTGAGGGCGGGCGAATAGTGTGAATGAGTATGTACTGATGGAAGGTCATAAAAGTGGGCTTCGCCCCCCTAACCAGGTCACAAAAGGGGGCTTCGCCCCCCTAACCCCCCGGGGGGCTGACACCGCTCTTTCGGTTCAGGACCTGTGGGTGGAGTATCGCACGCAGCGCGGGACGGTCAAGGCGGTCCGCGGCGTGAGCCTTGACCTCCAGCGAGGAGAGGCCGTGGCCCTCATCGGCGAGAGCGGCTCCGGGAAGACCACCCTGGGGCTCTCCCTGATCCGGCTGATTCCCCGGTCGGCCCGGATCCGGGAGGGCCGCATCATCTACCGGCGAGATGGCGAGGAGTACGACGTTCTGTCTTTGGGGTCGGAGGATCTGCGGCAGTTTCGCTGGAAAGAGTGCGCCATGGTCTTTCAGTCTGCCCTGAACGCCCTCAACCCGGTGCTCAAGGTCTGGAACCAGGTCTACGATACGGCCAGCGCGCACCGCCAGGCCTATGCGCACCAGACGCGCCAGCGAGCCCTGGATCTGCTGCGGCTGGTGCAGCTCGACCCAGAGCGCGTCCTTCGCTCTTATCCCCATGAGCTGAGCGGCGGGATGCGCCAGCGGGTCCTGCTGGCCATGAGCCTGTTGCTGGACCCCCAGGTCCTCATTCTCGATGAGCCGACCACGGCTCTAGACGTCCTGACCCAGCGGGCGATCATCGACGTCCTCAGGCGGTTGAGGAAGGAGTTGGAGTTTTCGCTGATCCTTATCTCCCATGATTTGAGCCTGGCGGCGGAACTCGCCGACCGGGTTGCCACAATGTACGCCGGTGCCATCGTCGAGATCGGGGACGTGTACGAGACCTTCTACCGCCCGCGGCACCCTTACACCCTGGGATTGATCAGGGCGGTCCCCACCGTCACCGGTCAGATGCGGGACCTGGCTTCCATCCCGGGCTGCCCGCCGGACCTGGTGAATTTGCCCTCCGGCTGCAAGTTTCATCCCCGCTGTCCCTATGCCGACGGCAGATGCCAGGAGGAGGAGCCGGAGCTGGCCCAGGTGGGCCCGGGGCATGCCGCCGCCTGTTTTCATTGGCAGCAGGTTCAGCATGAGCTGGAGGTGAGGGAGGGGGCATGACGGAAAAGCTGATGGAGATCGATCACGTCAGTCGGACCTTCCCGGTGGGGAATCAACCGGTCCGAGCGGTCAATAATGTCTCCCTGGCTATTGAGAGAGGAGAGATCCTCTGCCTGGTGGGGGAGAGCGGCTGCGGAAAGACCACGACGGGGCGGATCGTCGCCGGCCTCCTCAAGCCCACTGCAGGGCGCATCCTCTTCGAGGGGCGGGACATCTGGACCATGGACGACAAAGGGTTCAGGCAGTACCGCAAGGCGGTGCAGATCGTCCACCAGGACCCCTACGCCTCTCTCAACCCCGTTCACTCGATTTACAAGATCCTGAGTGCCCCTCTGCTCCGGCACGGGCTGGCGGCGACCCAGCAGGAGGCCCTGAGCAAGATCAGGGAGCTGCTCCAGATCGTGGACCTGACGCCGCCGGAGGAGTTCCTGGACAAGTACCCTCATCAGTTGAGCGGGGGGCAGCGGCAGCGCATCTCCGTGGCCCGGGCGCTCACCGTCAATCCCCGTTTCATCGTCGCCGACGAGGCGGTCTCCATGGTGGACGTCTCCATCCGCGTGAGCCTGTTGAACATGCTCTCACGGCTTAAGGATCAGTTGGGGGTCACCTTCCTGTTCATCACCCACGACCTGGCCCTGGCCAAGTATTTCGCCTGGGAAGGCAGGATTGCGGTGATGTACCTGGGCTGCATCGTCGAAGTCGCCGCCACACCTCGGCTGATCAACGATCCCTCACACCCCTATAGTCGAGCCCTCCTCTCGGCGCTCCCGGAAGCCGATCCAGAGCTGACCCGGACCAAAAAGCGGGTGGCATTGCGCAGCCTGGACGTACCGAGCCTGCTTGATCTGCCTTCCGGCTGCACCTTCCACCCCCGCTGCCCCCAGTTCAGGGAGGGCCTATGTGAACGGCAGGCGCCGGAACTGGCCCAGATCGGCGATAATCGCTACGTCGCGTGCCACTTGGTAGCCCCGGGGGCGACACCCCGTTGGACGTCAGAACGTTGAACGCTGAACGTTAGTTTAGATGAACCCCCAGATCGGCAAGGCCGCTTTTCGGATCGCTATTTTCGTTACCGGCACCGCCGCTGTTCTCCTGCCGTTTCAGGAACCAGGCACCGCCGAATTCGGCGTGACGATTCTCACCGTCCTGATCGGGCTGGCTGCTATTGGGGTGATCGCCTTCGTCGTGCGGCGGTCCATGCGGTAAATGTTCTACGTTTCACGTTTCACGTTTCACGTTTCACGGAGGAGATGCCCGGTGACGCCGAAGCCGAGTCCGCGATCACCGGCCTGAACGGCAAGGAGTTGAAGGGGCGAATGCTTAACGTTAATGAGGCTCGTCCTCGCTCCGAAAACCGTCGGGGTGGAGGCTGTCGAGGTGGAGGAAGCCGAGATGGTGGGCGGCGCTCCTGGTAGGTGGTCCTGAGACCTAACGGATTCATAATAGAACCTCGCTTTTGCCGAAACGTCGTATATGCTGGGGGCGTTAGGCGACATGCTCTCCGAGGAGGTGAAAGGATATGACGGATTGGAATAAAGCAATCAAATTTGTCCGCGAGAGAGGTAACCGCCTAGATCAGCTACGGCTGCGTCGCGCACTGGGCGAACCTTACACGCTAGTCGAAGCGGAAGAAGTCTTGACTTCCTATCAGTTCCCAGGAGGAAGTTGGGACTACAATACACCAGAGGAAAAATCCGAGCGAATTGGCTCGCTGGGCGGAACCATTCATTGCCTTCGCTGGATACGTGAGTTCGGTTTAGGCAAGAGTCCACAGATGGTTCGTACCTTGGATTTTCTAACCTCCATCCAGTCCCCAGATGGCTCGTTTTATGAGACCGAAGCCAAGCTGGCTCACTCGCCTCAGAAATGGCTTCAGGAAGAGACACTAATAGACCGTTTCTACTTCACAGCAGCTGTCCCGATGCGTCTCTTGTCCCTTGGCTACAAGGAACACTCTGTTATTGAGCCAGCGCTGAAGTGGCTTAAGCTATATTGGGAAAATTGGGATTTGGTCGCCGGAACATGGTATGGTGTATGGGCATTGTTATGTCTCGACCAAGATGACATTGGGGTGAGCGAATCACTATGTCAGCGTTGCTATGAATACACGGTGGACTGGCTTCCTCGCCTTGAATCTCAGCCTCTTACTTGGCTACTTGACGCTTTGCAGGGAAGCAGGATTTCGGTGAACGAACCGCTGGTGATAAGAGGGATTGCTCACCTGAAGAACTTACAGAATAAGGAAGGAATATGGCCAGATCCAAAATATTCAACAGTAGAAACGACGGTTACCGCCTTGCGGCTATTGCGTGAGTATAGGAGCGTGTAAGAAATGACTTTCTCAATTGTCGCTCATTGTCCCAAGACTGGGGACCTGGGTGTTGCCGTCTCCACAGCCATTCCTGCTGTGGGATCGATTAACCCTTTTGCTAGGTCGGGGGTGGGAGCCATCGCTACTCAGGCATGGTCGAATCCTTACTTGGGTATTGATGGACTGTGCCTTCTATCGCAGGGTCTATCGGCTAGGCTGGTCAGGCCACTGGCGGGGACAGACGTGGCAAGGTATCGGCTGCCCTTCTGGTGGTCAGAGATGAAGAATACCCGTACATTGACCTGAGGGTGGACGAACATACTGAGCCTGTCATGTAGCTGAGGCGCATCTTCGACGTTTATACAGCTCTGCCTTATCTAGATGACCTCCATCCAAAGCGCACGTGGCATAAAGCAAAGAGGGAATCAAGTTATGAGGTCTGACAATCGCCAGTTGGTCATTGAGCGTTTTTGTTCTACATGTGAGGCTAACCCCCATGTGGCGGCCGCTTTCATTGGTGGCTCCTTTGCCACCGACACCGCTAATGCCTATTCTGACCTTGATTTGTATCTCATCCCATCGGATGAGGGCTACGCGGCTTTCTTCGCCGAGCGGAAGTCCTTTATGCGTTGCCTGGGGGAGTCAATTTTTCTGGAGGACTTTAGCGGCTTTGGCTTTGACATGGTCCTGTTCATCTTCAAGGATGGGACAAAGGGAGAAATAGCGCTGGCCTGGGCCTCTAACTGTTTGCACATCCATAGTGGCCCGTATCGAGTACTGGTGGACAAACAGAAACTGCTGGAAGGAGTGACCTTCCCCTTGAGGCAGGTACCCGTAGCGGAACAGCGCAAGAACCTAATTGAGCATCTCAAATTCTTCTGGCGAGGCTTCCTGGTAACGAGCCAGGCTCTTGGTCGAGGAGATCTGCTTTCGGCAGCCACATATCTGGAGGGGATACGCCACAGGCTCGTGAGTGTATGCCGGCTTTCGGTGGATTTTCAGGACGAGGGCGATCATCCGAGACTCGAGGCCATGCTTCCCCCTTACCTCCAAGAGGCACTCTGTGATACATTTCCTCCCGTGGAAAGAGAAGCGATAGTAAAGGCAGCAAAGCGGATAGCCAATTTGTTTCAGGAGGTGGCGCGGCCGCTGGCTGCTCAACAGGAGATCGCCTATCCCGATGCTCTAGAGCAGGCAGTGCGAGCATGGTTTGACAAAGA
>JACQYG010000091.1 GCA_016208345.1 Chloroflexota bacterium | reverse complement strand
AGCCAGCTTCTGCTGCAACTCGACCGGGGACTGGCCCAGGCCGAAGCGGGTGAACAAGACAACGGTGGAACGAGACATGCGGTCCTCCTTGTAGATGGGATGGCCCGGCCTCTGTCCGCCGGGGCCAACACCATCCTGCCGGAGAACCACTTTACAGGGTCTGCGCAGCGAGGGGAGATGGCGCCCGGCCGGGCCGGTGCCCTCGGTCAGCCAACCGATGCAGCCCGTGCATCGCGCCGGTGGCGAATCATGCTCGACCGTACAACACAGCCATTCGGGTCACCCCCTCTCTGCTTCAACTTCCGCCGTCGGCGGGCCACTGAAGCGCTCGCTGCCACTTCGATCAGCTTGGCGATGATGGCGCCGATGTTGGCCATGCGCCCCTCGGCGACCTCGCCGGTGGTCGAGATACCTCGCTCCGGACCGACAAAGTGATACCCTCTCTCCTGCAGCCTGGCCACATTGTCCTGCACGACCGCTTTGATCCACATCTCCTCGTGCATGGCCGGAGCCAGGACCACCGGGGCCTGGGTGGCCAGCACGGTCAGCGTCACCAGGTCGTCAGCCAGGCCATGGGCCAACTTCGCCAGGATATCGGCCGTGGCCGGGGCGATGAGCACCAGGTCGGCCAGGCGGGCCAACTGCACGTGGATCACCGGCGCCCGCTCCGCCGCCTCCCACAGGTCGGCGTACACCGGGTTGCCCGAAGCCACCCCCAGGGTCAGAGGCGTGATGAAGCGGGTCGCAGCCCGGGTCATTGCCACCTGCACGTTGGCCAGGTATCGCCAACGCAGTTGCCCGATGAGTTCCGGCAGGTAGTGGGCGGCCACCCCGCCGGTAACGCCCACCAGCACGAGCTTGCCAGCTAGCATCGTCGTCCTCTTAGCAGGAGCCCGGCCCGGCGGCCAAGGCCCCAAAATCAAACCCCAGCACCTGGCTGATTTCCAGGTTGACCTCTGGCAGGAAGGCCTGGGCCACTTGCAGGGCCTGGCTGTAGGCGATAACCGTGGGGTGGCGTTGCACGGCGGCCTGGGCCTGCCGCACGGCGTCAATGTCGGCCTGGGTCAGGCCGCCGTGGCGCTGTTTGTCCAGGTAGCGTCGCTGGGCCTCCCGGAGCCGGTTCAGGAGCGCTTTAGCCTCCTGGTCTTGCTCCAGGCGGGCCTGGGCCTCCTCAAAGGCAGCAATGGGTGGCGACTGGCGCAGGGCCAGGGTTAGGGCCTGGGTAGCGGCTTGTAATTCAGGGTTCAACACCATGGTGCTCCTGGTCCGGTGATGTCTAGCAGCAGCCGGGGCCACAGGCGGCGGCGAAGTTCAGGCCAATAGCCTGGGTGATCTCCTGGGACACGGTCTGGCAGACCAGGGCCATTTCCTCTTGGGCCTGGGTATAGGCCCGTACGGCCGGCTGGACCAGCATGGCCCCTTGCAGCCGGGTGAGTTCGGCGCGCTCGGCCTCGCCCAAGAGGCCCACCTGGGCCTGCCAGCCCAGGGTGCGCTGTTTCTCCTGGAAGGCCCGGATTGCTGCCTGGGCCGCCGCATCCTGCCGCAATCGCCTTTCCGCCTCTTCCATCGCCCGGTATTGAGGCGATTCGGCCAGGACGGCGGCGAACTGTCGGGCAGCTTGCAGGGCCTCATTGCGACTGCCCTCGGCCTCCACCTCGGACCAGGCCATGTTAGTTGTTTGTCTGGCTTGCATATTCTGTCCTCCGTTCTCCGATCTGGTCTCGTATGGTACGCAAGGTCTCTCCGTAGATCCGCTCACCCAACTCGGTCAGTACGTCCAGGCCTCGCACCTCGTGAGAGAGTAGTGGCACGGCCAACAGGGGGGTCTGGAAGCGACGCTGCATCTCGGTCAGGTATTTTTCCTGCATCTGCCAGCGGCGACAGACGAAATCACCGGTGCACTCCTCCGGCGGCAGCACCAGATTGGCCACCACCAGGCTCGTGGGAATGCCCACGGTGCGCAGTTCCTGCATGGCCCGCTCTGCCTCTACGATGGGCGTGGACTCCGGATACATCACAAAGGCAAAGGTGGAAAGCGACGGGTTGCGCATCGTCTCGATCACCTGGCCAAAGCGGGCCTTGGCCACATCATCCGCCGCCGCTGAATCTACCGAGGCGTAGACCTTGACCGATAGTTGCTGGCTCCAGTCAATAGGCAGTTCCAATAGCCGCAGGGTATGGCCGGTGGGGGCCGTATCAAAGACGATCAAGTCATACCGCCCTGAGGTGGTTCCCAACTCCTGGCTGGCGAAGTCTATGAACCGGTCAAAGGCGGCCATCTCCTCGGTGCAGGGCGAATCGAGTTCCTCTGCCATGGCCCGCAGGCTTTGCTCGGAGCGGCCTTGGGCCCGGGCATCGGCCAGGATACGGGCCTTGTAGTCTGTGGCGGCTGCCTTAGCGTCTATACGGGCCGCCCAGAGGTTGGCCACGCCTTGCACCGGTGCCGCCTCATCGCCTACCGGCTGTTCCAGCACATCGCCCAGGTGAGCGGCCGGATCGGTAGTCAGCAGCAGGGTGCGATACCCCTGGCGGGCCAGCCAGACGGCAGTCAGGCAAGATACAGCCGTCTTGCCCACGCCGCCCTTGCCAGCGAAGAAGACCACCCGGCCGTGGCCGTTGGCCGGCACCAGGCGGGGCACCACCGCTTCGCCCAGCTTCAATCTTTGCCAGAAGGCCGCCGGGGCGCAGGTCTCGTCGGTGCGATGACTGGTAGCGATGGGCCGTCCCTCTCCCCCGTACAACATCGCGGCCACCTGCTGCAGGCGGTGCACCCCCTTGATCTCGCCGTCCAGGAGCGGCATCTGGCGGGCGGGCAGGGGGAGTTCCCGGGCGATTTGCGCCAGGTAGCCGGCCTGCATGGCCACCCGTTGGCGCAGAAAGTCGGTGCGGGCCTCCTCCGGCGGTAGCACGCCATTGACCATGAGTTGGTGCGTGCCAATGCCCAGTCGGGCCAGTTCCCCAATGGCCCGATGGGTCTCCCTGATGGGCGTGGCCTCCGGTTGCAAGACAAAGACGAAAGTAGTGGCGGCAGGGTCGCGCATCGCTGCCAGGGCGCGGTCATATTTCGCCTTGGCCTCCTGAATCGCCGCCGCAGGGCCGATGCAGGTTTGCCCACTCCCGGCGCTTGCGGCTTCGATGGTGTGACTCCACTCTGCCGGCAGTTCCAGCAGGCGCAGGGTGTGGCCGGTGGGAGCCGTGTCAAAGATGACCACGTCAAAGTCGGGCGCGGTGAGGAAATCGGTAAAACGATCAAAGGCGGCCACTTCGGCTGTGCAGGGGGAACTCAACTGCTCCTCCATCACCCGCAGCACCTCTGGCGGAAAGAGGGCCCGCAGGGGGGCCAGGGCCCGCTCCTGGTATTCGGCCGTTGCCCGATCAGGGTCGATCTCCATCGCCCACAGATTGGCAACGCCGTCAATTGGCGTGATCTGATGGCCGATGGGCTGTTCAAACGCATCGGCCAGATTAGAGGCCGGGTCGGTAGTCACGATGAGGGTGCGCTTGCCCTCGTCGGCGTAGTGCACGGCGGTGGCGCAGGCCATGCTGGTCTTGCCCACGCCACCCTTGCCGGAGAAAAAGATGAATGACGTGGACATCAGTTACCTCCGTTCAGCGCAGCCTGGACCTCGTCCAGCGTGGGATAAGCGCCGACCTTTATGACCTGCCCATTCACGGCCGTGACGGGCAGGGCGGCCAGTTGCCGCTCCCGGATCAACTGGAAGACCTGGGGGTTAGCCATGAAGGCCTGGGGCTGGGCGCTCATCTGATAGCGAATCACCCGCACACCCTGCGCCTGGAGATTCAGCAACATCTCGTTCACGTCCAACAGGGCCGGGTCAATTGTTGGCCCACACAGCCCGGTAGGGCAGCACATCGCCGGGTCAAAGATCTCGACATGCGCCCTGTTCGGGTGCGCAGTCTGTGTTAGTTCGACCTCTGAGACGGGATCATTCATTGGAACCTCAACCTCTTTGGGTATTGGGACAATGCTCAAATATAGCAGGATATCCGTCAGCGGGGACTTCATCGGCCACGATGTTGGAGGTCAGGGCCCGCCCGCCGAAGGTCTTGTACTTTTCCGGCAGTTCCTCGGTCTTTACCGAAAGGTCGGTCATGTTGACCCGTAGGATCTTGCTCATCTGAGAGCCTCCTTTTATTTAGTTCGCAGTCAGGCACGGTTCGTAGTAGGTCACGTAGCTAGGGCGGATTAGCGTTGGCAAGGAACTCCACTGCGGTTTCGTGCCTGATTACAAACTTGCGTGGCTCACTACAGACATTGTGTGTTAGTGGGTAGTGGCTGGTGGCTAGTGGTGGTGTTAGGGTTTGCCGTCTTGGGTGCCAAAGATCACCTCCTTCAATCAACCCCCAAACGAAGAGGATACTTACGGCCTTACGGGCACTTGACGATCTCCTGCGCCCCTTGCTGCACGGTGGAAGTAGGCGGGCCTTGTTGCTCTGTCGTTCCTTCCCACACCGGACAGGTCACCCGGGGAGAGAGGAGCAATTGCTGGTATCGTCGCTCCTCAGCGGCCATCTCCGAGATTTGGGCCAGGCCGGCTTCAGTCAGAAACTCTTGCAGGCGGGCCAGGCCACCTACCAGAACGTCCCGGTTCAGGTGGTAAAAGACCCAGCGGCCCTCTCGGCGGTCGGTGACCAGGCCGACGTTGCGCAACACCGCCAGGTTCATGGAGATGCGGGATTGTTGCATGCCCAGCACCTCTTCCAGTTCGCAGACGCACATATCACGCTGAGCCAGCAGTTTGAGAATACGTAAGCGGGTGTCCTCGGAGAGGGCCTGGGCCAGGGTGCTCATTTCTCGCAGCATATTGTACTCTTATATTGATATATCATGTTATCTTGATTCTACAGTACTACGGATACTTTGTCAAGGGGCTCTTGTGCGGTGTCCAGGACATACTATACACTCCTCCAACTACGCTGAATACGTGCAGCGTGTGTTAGAATGGTCGGGTCGTAGGCATATCACTGAGGAGGAGCGAAGCAGTATGAAACCTGGACCCCGTATCGACTACAAACAGCTCAGGAGAATTAACCCTGAAGCAGCCAGACACGCGGCCATCGAGTGCCTGAAGAGCAACGGCGGCAACATCGCCGAAGCCGCCCGCACCTTTGGCATTAACCGCCCAGTCGTCTACGACATCCTGAGGAAACAGCAGGAGGGGAACCTATGGGATCGATCAAAAGCACCGAAGCATCAACCAAGGAAGACGCCGGGGGAGATAGAGAACAAGGTCATCGAGGTGAAGAACAAGACGAGGCTGGGCCCGAAGTTGTTTACGTTAGGAGTTACGCAGTTGAAAAGACGACGAGAGGCAAGTACAATGAAGGGAAAAGATCCTCTGGTGAGGTAGAGCGCTATGAATCCTCCCGTCTGTGATGACCTGGATTACATCCACTTTCTCATTGCCGCTCAGAAGGTATTCACGTGTACCGAAGCCGCCCGCTGTCAACCCCAACGGGAGCGGTCTCCCGCCCACGATGCCTTTACCCGCCTGCTCACAAGACAGCCTCCCGACACGGAAGCGTTGTGGCAGGAAGCCCAAGGGTTGGTGGACCGCCACCGGGGGCTGTTGGTGCTGGATGATACCACCCTGGACAAGCCTTATGCGCGCAAGATGGCCCTGGTTACCCGCCACTGGAGCGGGAAGCACCACCGGGTGGTGCGGGGCATCAACCTGATCACCTTGCTGTGGACCGATGGTCAGGCGCTCGTCCCCACCGATTGCCGGGTGTACGACCGGCCGCAGGATGGGTTGACCAAAAATGACCACTTTCGGGCTATGCTGGCGACGGCGAAAGCACGGGGTTTTCACCCTCGCTATGTGTTGTTTGACAGCTGGTACGCTAGTCTGGAGAACCTGAAGGCCGTGCAGGACTGCCAGTGGCACTGGTTGACCCGGTTTAAACATAACCGGTTGGTCAACCCCGATGGGAAAGGGAATGTGCCCATTGAACCGGTTGAGATTCCTCCCGAAGGGCGGGTGGTGCATCTGAAAGGGTATGGTTGGGTGCGGGTGTTCCGGACGGTTACCCCAGACGGTAACGTGGAATACTGGGCGACCGACGACCTGGAGATGACCGAAGCGACCCGCCAGGAGTTGGAACAGCAGGGCTGGGGCATCGAGACCTATCACCGGGGCATCAAACAATGCTGTGCCATAGAACGCGCCCAGGTGCGGAAAGCGGACGGGCAGAAAAACCATATTCTGTACGCCCTGCGCGCCTTCTTGCGTTTGGTGGCACATTGTCTGCGGACGGGCATCAGTTGGTACGAAGCCAAGGCCGCGATTATTCGCGAGGCCATTCGCGCTTATTTGGCTCATCCGCTCTACTCCTTGGCTCCAACTGCGTAACTCCTAACTAGTAAAGAAATGCTCTCCTTAGAACTGCGGGACCTGACCAAGCGCTACAATCGGCGCCGGGTGTTCCAGGGCCTCAACGCCAGGGTCCAGGGAGGCGAGTGCTTGGTCGTGACGGGCCCCAATGGCTCGGGCAAGTCTACGCTCTTGCGCCTCGTCTGCGGTCTGGTGCGGCCTACCGGCGGCCAGGTGGTGGTCACGGTGGGCGATAGGGCTCTGTCGCCGATAGAGGCTCGGGACCACCTGGGGCTGGTGGCGCCGGACCTGGCGCTCTACGGCGAGCTCAGTGGACTGGAGAACCTGCGTTTTTTCGCCAGGGTGCGTGGCCTGCGGGTCGCTGAGGAGGACATCCAGGGACTGTTGCGGCAGGTAGGCCTGGAGGGAAGGGGCGACGACATGGTGGCGGCCTACTCTTCCGGGATGAGGCAGAGACTGAAGTACGCCTTTGCCCTGCTGCATCGGCCTTCGCTCCTGGCCCTGGATGAGCCTGGCACCAATCTGGACGACGCCGGCAGAGCTATGATGGCCCAGGTCATCGCCAGACAAAAAGCGGCCGGCGGCATGCTGGTCCTGGCCACCAACGACCCTCAGGAGGTATCCTTTGGGGATCAGGTTCTCCGTCT
>JACQYG010000090.1 GCA_016208345.1 Chloroflexota bacterium | reverse complement strand
TACGTTACCTTTTGGGACGGTTGGTGATCGCCGACCTGGGTGCCCCTGAGGGAGTGTTCGTGAATGGGCAGCGCATCACGTCACCCGCACGCTTACAGCCCGGAGACGTGCTCCGGCTGGGAAACACACTATTAGGGGTACAAATCGGAGGCTTTACCAAACCATCCGAGCCGGCCCCTCTGGTCGCCCGCCCGTCAGAGGAGTCCAAGGTTCCCCCTTTCGGTTTTTATCTATTCAAAAGGGGGGTAGTGACCCCTGAGCAGTTGGCGGCAGCGGCCCAGAGACAGGTCGAGTTCCGCGAATTGGGACAGAAGAAGGCCCTGGGCCAGGTTCTCCTGGAGATGGGCTATGTTACCCCAGAACAGTTGGAGCAGGCGGTCAGGGAGCAACAGGACGATTTCCGAGAGCTCCACGCCGACGTGAAATGGCGATAGCTCACGACGGATCCGGCGGGCCCGGGGGATGCGGGCGTGCCGGGTCAGGAAGAGAAGGGCCGGCCATGGGGATCCCGTGGAAGGCCAGGCTTCTCGTCTTTCTCTTTCACCGCCTGTATCACGAGTTCTCCTGGGCCTACGACCTGGTGAGTTATGTCGTTTCCGGCGGTCAGTGGCGCACCTGGCAGAGAGTTGCCCTGCCGTTCGTGCGAGACGGCCGGGTCCTGGAGGTCGCCTTTGGCCCGGGACACCTGTTGGTGGACCTGGCCCGGAGGGGGCTCAAGTGCTATGGCCTGGACGCCTCCTGGCAGATGGTCAGGGCAGCCCGACATACCCTGCGCCGGAGCCAGGCCGTCGCCCACATCTGCCAGGGTAAGGCGCAACAGTTGCCTTTCCCCACCAACGCCTTCGACACGGTGGTGCTGACCTTTCCGCCGGAGTTTGTGGCCGAACAAGAAGCCTTACAGGAGTTGTACCGGGTGACAGCGCCGGGCGGCAGGTTGCTGGTGGTAGAGGGAGGCAGGGTGCTTCAGCCAGCCTTCCTTGGGCAACTTATAAACCGGGCCTATGACTTCCTTGGCGAGCCTGGCGACTACTCTCAGTCCCTTGATCGATACCGGAGGTGCGGGTTTCAGGTAAAGATGCAGGAGGTTCGGACCGGCCGAGGCCAGGCGCAGTTGGTGGTCGCCGAGAAGCCAATTACTTGACAATCGTCGAGCTGATTGTTATCATTGCGCACCAGCACTCTCTCCTGGCGAAAATTCTGAATGGAGGGATAGGTCCAGATGATTTCCAAGGCCAAGCTTACCCTTTACCAGGGAACTCCGGAGGAGAAAACTGTGGACCTGGATAGGACAGAGGTAACGCTGGGTAGGGACCCCTCCTGCCAGGTGGTGTTCACCGAGGCCACTATTTCGCGACGGCATGCCCAACTGCGCCGGGAGGGTGACTCGTGGATGATATCCGACCTGGGCTCCTCTAATGGCACCTTCGTTAACGGTCGGAGAATCTCTGGCAGCCAGGCGGTGAGATCGGGAGACGTCATCGGGCTGGGCTCGACCCAGTTATTGTTTCAGGGGGGAGAACCCCTCGTGGTGCCCTCGGGGGCGCGGGACGCCACTGCCTTGGAGTGGACGCCACAGGCACAGGGGACCTTGCCGACGCCGACCGTGCCGCCACCGGCTGTCCCGGAGCCTACACCGATACCAGTCGGCCCCCCACCATTGGCGCGCCAGCCCGCACCCCTGCCCGATGTCGGGCCGCGTCCACCCCTGCCCGCCACTGGCCTGGCGCCGGACATTGGCCCCCGGCCACCGTTGACCGAACCGGGCCGCCAGGCGCCGACGGCGCCAGAGCCAAAGAAAAAACCCCGGGGTTGCCTGATCGGCGCCGTAGTGGGCGGGATCATTCTGATCCTGTTGATCTGTGTGCTGGCCGTCGGCGGGTATTTCTTCTTAAGCCGGTCTCAGTCTGGATCAACCCCCAAGTCGGGGGCCCCGCTCAGCCTTTCCCAGGGGCTCCTCACCCTGGAGGCTGCGGCTGCGTCGCTCGAATTCGTTCGGAACTGACGGCCTGATGCGCCTTTGCGAGGGGCTCTTTCAAGAGTTCGACCGGCGGGGCTTTCTGGGGGTCCGGATCTGGGAGTTCATTGGCTACAGCTTTAGACGCCCCTATGCCCACTATGTTGCCCGCGAGCTGGCCCTGCGGCACCCGCTGAGGTTCGCGCGTGGTTTCCTGGCCTACCGACGCTTCGTACGGGAGAAATCAGCTAGGGCCGGCGTTTTTCGGGCCGCGCCAGAGAGCTGGGGTGCCCATCTGGGACCACGGGCGGCGAAGGCCGCGGCGGAGGTCATCCGGCCCATCGTCGCCGTCGGGTACTGTCAAAAGCCTCTGGAAAGGAATGGAAACGGCGGAGGTTGCCCCGCTGGGCGGTTCACCCACGCCTGCCGGTACCTGGATGGACTGGACCTGACTAAACCTGACGCCGATCTCCCTGCACCAGCCTGCAAGGGTTGTCTGGTGCGCGTCATAGGCCGGGAGGCCTTGAGAGCGGGCGTGAGCTTCAACATCATGACCACTGCCCTGGACGTGGCCAAGGACATCATGGTCCCCGCCATCAACAACGGGGGAGGCAGGGCGCTGCTGGCCGTATGCCCCATCACCGTAGAGATCGCCGCCCTGCCGCTGTTGGTTTGCGGCATCGACTTCGGCTTTGTCACTTACAACGGTGGCAATTGCCATGACTACGCGACCTGGCTCCTGGCCGACAGGGGCCACAAGCTTGAGCGGGCCACTCTAAGCGGCCAGGGCCTGGCCACTATCAGGGCCGCTTTGCAAGACCTGGTACAGGACGCCCAGAAACAGGGCCTGGCACCCGGCCTGC
>JACQYG010000021.1 GCA_016208345.1 Chloroflexota bacterium | reverse complement strand
GCACATTTGGGACGACCCGTACAAACTCCCTTACCACCTCAATGCCCCAACGCCGTTGTTGTATTGCCGTGTATCGGTGCAAGATCTCCTGTAGCACATCTGAGTCAGCGACCGCCTGGATCTCCCCTTCGGCTATGTCCCTTAAGATTGCCAGGCATGGTTGCTTCAGGGGATGGTCTGCCCCAGCCGCATACATTGGAACGTTAGCGTCTATCAGGCAAAGGCCTTTAGTCAAGAGCGGAGCCTCCGACAGACTCCCGCTCCATCTGCTCCCAATCAGCAACGGGCAATGTCATCGCCGCCATTCGCTCCACCGCGGCCAGCCGCTCCTTTCGATCGGTCCGAAAGTATTCCTTCCCCACAGCCTCCCGGATGAGGGCGCCGACTGAAGACTTGCGCACCTTGGCAATTTCTTCCAGGCGAGCAAACTGCGGCGGCTCTAATAGTACCTGCACCCGCTTGGTCAACGTAGGCATTCGTTCATCTCCTTTATGCGCATGTGCACATAGTATACATGTAACCCGAGCCTTTGTCAACCAGGCATCGTCCTGGCATCCTGGTGGCACAGGTCGCCCATAAAGTTAACGCTGCAGCCTGACGGCCAGCGCCAGCTAGAACTCTTCCAGGAACTTCAGGATCTGGTCGTAGCGGAACACCGGGCCGTCCAGGCAGATGTATCTCTCGCCAACGTTGCACCGCCCGCACTTGCCGATGCCACACTTCATCTTGCTCTCCAGGGTGGTGACGATCTGCTCCGGGGTGAAGCCCAGCTCCTTCAGGCCTTTCAACACGAACTTGATCATTATCGGTGGCCCGCAGGTGATGGCTACGGCGTTGTCTGGGGTGGGGGCCACATCGGCCAGGAGCTTGGTGATCAGGCCCACGTTCCCCTTCCAGGAGTTATCGCCCACGTCCACCGTGACGTGAAACCTGGTGTTTGGCGCCGCCGCCCACTCGTCGTATTCTTCCTTGAAGACCAACAAATTGGGCTGCCGGGCAGCGCACAGGAGAATCAACTCGTCGTAGTCCCGGCGATTGTCGATGATGGTCTGGATCACTGGCCGGAGCGGGGCCATGCCAATGCCGCCGCCGATGATGATGATCCGCTTCCCCTTGACCTCATCCAGGGGGAACCAGTTGCCGTAGGGGCCCCGGATGCCTACCGTGTCACCCTCTTCCAGCTCGTGCAGAGCGGCCGTCACCGTGCCCACCCTGGCCACGGCGAACTCCACCTCACTGTTCAGGCGCCCTTTGGTGGAGGTGAGCCCGAAGGGCGACTCCCCCACGCCAAAGGCCGAGAGAAAGCCAAACTGCCCCGGCCGGTAGTCAAAGTTGGCTCCCACCTGGGAGTCGTTGAACTTGCACCGGAAAAGTCTTATCCCAACCGCCAGGTCCTTCACCTGGGTCAAGGTAGCCAGGTGCGGCAGGAGTGGGTTGGACATGAATCGTCATCCTCCCAAAGCCATGAAAATTGTCATTGCCCAGCCACGTCGGCTATTATCTCCCGGATATCGATGTTGGCCGGACACTGTACCACGCATCGGCCGCAGCCCACACACAGGTCCACCTGGAACCGCTGGCCATAGTAGACCAGCTTGTGGTAAAACCGCTGCCGCAGCCGCTCCCGCTTGGTGGGCCGGGGGTTGTGGCCTCCAGCCAGGCGATAGCAACCGGAAGCCTGGCAGCTATCCCAGCAGCGCAGGCGCTTGATCTCGGAACTGTTCTCGGCGTAATCCCGTACATCGAAGCAGTAGCAAGTCGGGCAGACATAGGCACATAGCCGGCAGCCCAGGCAGCGATCGGATAACCTGGCCCAATAAGCCTCATTGAAGCGCCCCTGCCAGGTCTCCAGGGTGGGCAATTGCAGCGCCTCCGGAGCCTTGCTGACCGGCGGGGGGGCATCGGCTTCGGACAGACTGGCGCCAGCCAATAAGGCCCTACCCCCGTCGGTGACGGCCTTGACCGCGTACCCGTCGTTCATCTCCACCAGCAAGATATCCAGGTCCTTTTCGTCGTCCGGGGCACCGCCCATGCTGGTGCAGAAGCAGCCCTCCTGAGGCTCCTTACAAGCGATGCCTACGGTGACCGTGTTCTTTCGGCGCTCGCCGTAGTACGCATCGGCCGGCTCGGAGAGCATGACCGCATCCAGCACCCGTAGGGCCCGGGCGTCGCAGGGCCGCAGCCCAAATATCACCTGGCTCCTCCCTAGTCGGGGCACCTCCAGGATCAGGCCGTTTTGGTCTTTATGGATGTTCACGATGCTCTGCATCATGGGGAGGAAGTGCTCTTTGGCCGAGAGGCCGGTACGCCCGAAATCGTACACTACCTCCTCCGCGGAGCTGATGGGCTTGTAGAGCACCAGGTTCTCCACCCGCCTGGGGGCGATCACCGTGTAGTCCCTGGTCAGAGCATCGAGCCAAAGCGTCAGGCTGGCGCGCGAGATGGTCTGAATCATAACGAGTAGTTCCTTCGCTGGAATAGAATAGACCATGAGGCCCAAAGCCTCGGTTTTCCCAGCTATTCCAAATCATCTTCCTTGCGGAAGGTGGCCAGGGGCGGCGCCACGGCGGCATCGGCCCCGGCCCGGTAGCCGCCGAACAACTCGGCCACCTCCTTGGCGATCTTGCGGTTCAAGAGTGACAACGGGAGGCCCATGGGGCAGACCCGCTCGCACTCCTGGCAGCCTACACAGCGACCAGCCAGGTGATAGGCCCTCATGATGTGGAACAACTGCTTCTCCGGCAGGTCAATGGCAATGCCCACCCACTGCGGGTCCAATTGCTCGGCCACACACTCGAAGCAATAGCAGCCGAAGCAGGCCTGGCGGCAGGCATAGCAGCGGATGCACCGGTCGAACTCCCTGGCCCAGAAGGCCAGCCTCTCCTCCGAAGACATGGCCTCCAATGCGGCCACATCAGCATAGTCGTCGGGGGTCACGGATACGTTGGGGGCCTGGCCGATGAGGACGTCGTACATCACTGGCACCCTCTGGTCGCAGTGCCGGCAGCGGGCCTCGGGCTGGCCCTGCCACTCCATCCCCGGGCAGGCCATGCCGATGATGTACACGTTCTCGCGCTTGACCTGGCTCTCGTGGATCAAGACATTGATGGCGCGTACGTCACACGGTTTGGCCACGATGGCGACCTTCCGGTCTTTCTTATCGTTCAGATAATTCACCAGGTTCTGGTTGCAGTTCGAGTTCCAGACAAACCGCTCGACCTCGGCGGGGGTGTAGGCGAAGGCCGGGCGCACCTTCAGGCTGCCCAGGCCATAGCCGATCACGCACTCCACCTGGCCGTTCTCCAGGAGCGCCCTGGCCTTTGCCTTTATCTCATCTATGACTTCCAACACTGTCCTCCGATGTATAGAAAACGGCTCTACCAGGTAGCAAGTGCCTGCTACGTGCTACTTGTTACCTGCTACCTGAAAGCTGTGCACCAGCCTCTTGGCCGGGCCAAGCTGGCGCACCTGGTCGGTGAACTCGTTGACCACCCGAGCGAACCGGGCCCCCTCCGAGGCCGACACCCATTCCAGCATCACCCGGCCTTTGTCTACGCCCAG
>JACQYG010000044.1 GCA_016208345.1 Chloroflexota bacterium | reverse complement strand
GATCGGCTTCTGGACACCGAGGAGAGGATCAGGCTGGCGCTACGGTTCCTCTCTGCCGGTTAGCCCGTGGCACGCCGGTGTAAGGAGATAGCTTTGGCCACTAGATCAGCCGGGAAGCCGCGTAAGCCCGAGGCCTTACACCTGCCTCAGGAGAACGAGAAGCTCCGCCAGCGCGTAGAAGCCCTGGAGGCTTTGCAGGACGTAGCCCGAACCCTGAGCTCCGAGCTGGACTTGCAACGCCTCCTGGCCCAGGTGATGCAGGCCGCTGCCCAGGTCCTGGGGGCCGAGGCGGGCTCGATCCTCCTGGTCGACCAGTCCACCAATGAGTTGGAGTTCGTGCTGACCCAGGGCGGCGGCGGCAGCCAGTTGCTGCAACGCCGCATGGCCATCGGCACCGGCCTGGCCGGATGGGTTGCCTCTCAGGCCAAGCCGGCGATCGTAAACGACGTCACTGCGGATCCGCGCTTCGCCCGGGAGATCGGGGATAGCGTGAGCTTTCAGGTAAAATCACTGATCGCGGTGCCTTTGGCGAGCAAGGGGCAGGTCATCGGGGTCCTGGAGGTCTTAAACAAAGCCAGCGGGGAGGGATTCACTGAAGATGATTTACAGATCCTCAACACCCTGGGGGCCCAGGCGGCCGTAGCCATTGAGAACGCCAGGCTATATCAAGCCTTGAAGGAGGAGCGCGACAAGATCCTCAACACCGAGGAAGAAGTGCGCAAAAAGCTGGCCCGGGACCTGCACGATGGTCCAACGCAGGCCCTCTCGGCCATTGCCATGAAAGCCAGCCTGGTGCGCAAACAGTTGGAACAGGAGCCCGCCAAGGCCGCGGTGGAGCTCAGGATGTTGGAGGCCCTGGCACGGCGCGCCGCCGGGGACCTTCGCCACATGCTGTTCGGGCTTCGCCCTTTGATGCTGGAGACCCAGGGCCTGATCCCCACCCTGCAAACCTACCTGGCCCGCTTTCAAGAGATGGGGGAGATCGCCATCCAGCTCGACGTCTCTCGCTTTTCCTGTTCACTGCCGCACAACTCCGAGGTAGCCGTCTTTGGCATCATCCAGGAGGCCCTGAACAACATCCTGAAACACTCTCGGGCCAGGAACGTACAGATCATCATGGAAGACACCCCGAAAGCCTGCCGGATCACCATCAAGGACGATGGGTGTGGCTTTGACGTAGCCTCGGTGGAACGTGGCTATGACCAACGGTCGAGCTTTGGCCTTTTCAATATGCGCGAAAGGGCCGCGCTGATCAATGGTAAGCTAGCGCTCTCGTCTATCCCCGGCCAGGGAACCACGATCACTTTAACGGTTCCCCTCAGGTAGGTCCCCGGCCAGGGAACCACGATCACTTTAACGGTCCCCCTCAAGTAGGTGTCGATGCTTCTCTGCTAGTAAAGAAACCCGCCTGCCGCGTCCATCTCCAGTCTGAGGACCACAAGACGGGACGTTCGCTTTTTGTCTCTCAATGGGAGCTTTAGATGATACCTCTACGCCTCACCATCCACAATTTCCTTTGCTACCGCGATAACGTGCCACCGGTGGATTTCTCCGGGATACACCTGGCTTGCATATCCGGGGACAACGGGCACGGCAAGTCGGCGCTCCTGGATGCCATCACCTGGGCTCTCTGGGGCAAGGCCCGGGCGAAAACCGATGACGAGCTAATACACGTGGGCCAGAGCGAGATGGAGATAGAGTTCGAGTTTCTCCTGGGGGAGGCACGTTATCGCATTCTCCGCAAGAGAAGCAAGCCCCGGGCCGGCTTGGGGGGTACCAGGCCCGGGCAGAGCATCCTGGATTTCCAACTGTGGGATGGCGACCACTTCCGGTCCGTGGCCGGCAACACCATTCGAGACACCGAACGCAAGATCGTTGATACCCTGCGAATGGACTACGAGACCTTCATCAACTCGGCCTTTTTGCTCCAGGGCCGGGCCGATGAGTTCACCAACAAAATGCCCTCGGAGCGCAAGCGCATCCTGGCGGACATCCTGGGCCTGGGCCTTTACGATGAGCTGGCCGACCGGGCCCGAGAAAAGGCCAAGGATCAGGCCCGCACGCAAATAGAGCTGGAGAAGGCCATGGCCGAAATCGACGCCGAGCTGGCGAAGCGGCCAGTCTATGAGGACGAGGCCCGCGGGGCCCAGGTCGAAGCCTCGGCTCTGGCGGATAAGGCTCGCGTAAAGGAAGGGGAAGTGCAGCACCTGCGCCAACGCAAGCATAGCCTGGACCTCAAGGCTGCTTCGCTGGCCGAACTCGAGGTCCGGCTAGCTCACGGGCAAAAGGAGCTGGCAGAGACCAATCAGCAGATCGAGCACCGGCAAGCCCGGATAAATGAATACGAAAAAGTGATCTCGGAGCGAGAACGCATTGAGACAGGCTACTCCGCTTTGCAGGAGGCACGCCAGAGGGAAGAGGAGATGGGGCGCAAGCTAGGCACGCTCCTTAAACTCAACGAGGAAAAAAACCGCTACGAGCGCCTGATAGAGTCCGAGAAGGACCGCCTGCTTGCCGAGCTTAGATTCCAGGATGAAAAGGCGAGGGAATTACAGGACAAGGTCAGCCAATTAGGTCGTATTGAGCAGCAACTGGCTGAAGCGCAACAAGCTCTGGTTGGATATGACCGCCTGGAAGCGGAACGCGAGCAGTTGAGGGCACAGGTTCAAGGTATTCAGGAGCAGTTGGCCACCTTGAGGGCTGAGAACGAACGACTGAGGAGCGACATGCTGGCGTTGAAGGAGAAGATCGATGCGCTTGCCGGCGTGTCTAACTGTCCTCTGTGCGAGACGCCCCTTTCCGACTTGGAGAGAGAGCGCATCCGCGCGAAATATCAGGCGGAGGGCGCACAAAAGGGTCAGAGCTATCGGCAGAATGTGGCCCAGGCCAGGCAGCTCAGGTCAGAATTGCAGGGCTTGCTCAAAAGGGCCAGTGAGCTGGAGGGCAAACTCAAAGGCAAAGGCGAGGCCCAGCGCCAGGAAGCGATCTGGGAGCGCAACCTGGCGGAAGCCAGGCAGGCCCGGGATACCCTGGGGACCCTGGTCGAATCCAGGGCCTCCCTGAGTCG
>JACQYG010000043.1 GCA_016208345.1 Chloroflexota bacterium | reverse complement strand
GGGGATGTCTCCGCCAGCGACCGCTATTACGCTCAGGAGATTATCACCACCCCCTTCCGTCTCTCCCCCGACGGCACGATCCCAGTGCCTCAGGGACCAGGGATCGGCGTAGAGGTAGACCGGACGATGCTGGAGCGGCTTACCCTCCATAAAGAGACCTTTGCCGGCTCAAATCACCATTAACAGACACTTTGAAGGGGTGCAAGAGGATAGCATTTTTTATCTCGGACAATATCTACAGGCAGTCTTCTTCTGCCCCACACCGCTTTACCCTGCCGGGGAAACGTGCTAGAATACCGAAAAACTGAGGAGGGGGCATGGCGCAGCGGCTCTACGTTTCGGTCTGCGGCAACATCGGAGCGGGGAAGACCAGCCTGGTGGAGCGGCTGTGTCAGGAGTTCCAATGGCAGCCGTACTACGAGGGCGTTACGGGCCATCCTTATCTCGATGACTACTACCGGGACATGCCTCGCTGGGGCTTCCACACCCAGATCTACTTCTTGACCCAGCGCCTGCGCCAGCAGCAGGAGATCGCCCAGATACCGGTCTCCGTTTGCCAGGATCGCAGCATCTTCGAGGACCACGAGATCTTCGCCAAGAGCCTGCACCTGCAGGGCATCCTCAGTGACCGGGACTACGACACCTACCGCCTGCTCTTCGACGCCATTACCCCGTTTATCTCCAAGCCTGACCTGTTGGTCTACCTTAAAGCGTCGGTGCCCACCCTAATGTCGCGGATAGAGCAGCGGAGCCGGGGCTGTGAATCCGGCATCACTGCCGACTATCTGGAGCATCTCAACGAACGGTACTCCCTGTGGATGGAGGGGTTCAGGTATTGCCCGGTCCTGGCCCTGGACGCGGACCGGCTGGACTTCGTCCGGAGCGAGCAGGACTTCCGGTTCATAGTGGAGGAGGTCAAGAAGATCCTGCCCCTGGCCTTGCGCCTGCCGATCTAGTCCCAGTTGATGATCCACACGCAGGCGGCAGCCAGGGCGACGCAACTGATCACCAGGGCCAGGAGCTGGGTAGGCAGGAGGTCCACGTCCTTGGCGGCGAAGAGGAGCATGACGACAAATCCAACCGACAGCCCCAGCCAGGCTGTGACGTTAGGGTGTTCCTGGACGAATCGCTTCACTGCCGTCATGATCCTGCCTCCTGGGAGCTCTCTGGGGTGGCAGGCCAATCGCATTGGCCGCCGTTGGCAAGTGGCCCAATGGGGTTGGGCCCCTATCCGACACGACTCCACCCTGCTACATTTTACGACACCCGGCGGGCGTTGACAAGAGGGTTTCTAGCGTATATAATCGTAGTGCTATTGAGCAACGGTGCGGAAGTGGCGGAATTGGTATACGCGCACGTTTGAGGGGCGTGTCCGCAAGGGTGAGGGTTCGAGTCCCTCCTTCCGCACCAGAGTTGCCAGCTATTTATCTATCATCGCCAGGGGCGAATAGCTCAGCCGGGAGAGCATCTGACTTACATTCAGAAGGTCACAGGTTCGAGCCCTGTTTCGCCCACCATGCCAGCAACGTCTGGCCCCGCCCCACAGGCGGGTTTTGTTTTTCAGGGGGATGAAAGTGGGAATGGTCGCCCCAGAGCCTGGCGACGGGCTGTCTTCGCCTCCTTCGCGGCCGCGCCTTTGCGGTGAGGGACGCGATTTGCTAAACTCTAGTCTGGGGCCCACTGGGCACCCAGCTCCTTGCTCCGCTGGCAGGCCGCAGCCACCCCCTTGGCGATGAGGCCTGGCAGGTCTCCAGCGGCGAACTCGCGGAGGGCCGCCTCAGTGGTGCCACCCTTGGAGGTGACCGCCGCTCGCAGCTTCTCGGCGGAGCCGCCGTTCTCGCGTAACATCTTCGCTGCACCCCAGATGGTCTGCAACACCAGCTCCTGGCAGTGGTCCTCGGGCAGGCCGATCTCTCGGGCCGATTTAATCAACTGTTCCGCCAAGTAGAAGACATAGGCCGGCCCGCTGCCGCTGACCGCCGTCACCAGGTCCAGAAGGCCCTCGTCGTTGAACGAGATCTCTTTTCCCAAGGCGCCGAGTATGCGGCGCACCATCCTCTTTTGGCCCCGACTCACCTCGGGGCTGGCGGTCCAGCCGGACATGGCCTCCCCCACCTGCGCCGGGGTGTTGGGCATGACCCGGACCACCGGCTGAGCCGGGTGGCCCAACCATGACTTGATGGCGGCGATGTTAACCCCCGCCACCACGGAGATGATCAGGTGCCGCCGGCCCAGGGCACCTCGGATCTGCCGCAAGGCCTCGGGCACATCCTGGGGCTTCACGGCCAGGATTATCGTAGAGGCGAAGCGGACCGCCTGGGCGTTGTCGTAGGTGAAGCCCACGCCCCATTTTTCCTGCAGCGGCTCCATTTTCCCCTTGGAACGGTTGGTCAGGATGATGTGGCTGGCAGGGAACAGGCCCTTGTTCAGGATGCCCGCCACCAGGCTCGCGCCCATGTTGCCGGCGCCGATGATGGCAAGTCTCTGACTGATCACATTGCCCTCCTATTGTTTCAAATGCCCCGTTGCTTGCCATTTGGCGTCCTCGCCATGGGCCAATAGGTTTGCACCTATGGTGACGATGGACATGGTCGGGACGACGGGATTCGAACCCGTGACCTCGGCGTCCCGAACGCCGCGCGCTGGCCTAGCTGCGCTACGTCCCGACGAAAAAGAAAGCGCCCCGTCCTCAGACTCTCGCATTTCATGCTCATAGAGAATCTGGGGACGAGGCGCCGAAGATCTGCCCCGCGGTACCACCCTGGATTGGGGGCGTTCCAGCCCCCCACTCTGCGGACAGGATAGCTACCGAGGCTACCCCATTGTCCTGTGCGTCTGGTAACGGACGCCTGCCGGCGACGCTTACTCGCTAGATCTCAGGCCTGGAGAACCAGGCCTGAGGGCTTTCAGCCGCAGCTCCTGGGCCGGTTCGGCGGCGGCACTAGCGTCGGGACTCTCACCCTTTCCCCCAACTCACTGGTGCCATGCCTGGCACGCCTACTTTTCCCAGTCCAAGCCTTTGAGTCAGATGATTGACTGGACTATAGCACAACCGGCCGATGTTTGTCAAGGTTTTGCCTCGACCCGCTATCCTTGACAGAGCAAATCGCTGCCATTATAATGGAGGTCGGCAGCGTGGCCTCGCCCTATGGGGTCTTGTCATTTAATTCTGGGCAACGGAAGGGGCTGATCTCGCCTCCGTTGCCATGAATAACGGTTTTGCAGGCGGTAAAGGGTCCACGGGGGATGGGGAGAAAGCCTGTCACCTGTTTGCCGAGCCTGAACTGAACGAAAGGAGGGAAGTATGTGTCTGGAGTAATCGTGCAGGACAACGAGACCTTTGAAAGCGCTTTGCGGCGGTTCAATAAAAAGGTTCAGCAAGATGGTATCCTGGCCGAGGCCCGGCGTCGGGAGCACTACGAGAAACCCAGCGTCAAGAGGAAGAAAAAAGAGGCGGCCAGG
>JACQYG010000010.1 GCA_016208345.1 Chloroflexota bacterium | reverse complement strand
GCGGTGATCTGAGCATTACGGTTCCGGAGGATACCAACCCCTAAGATTTTACACAAAACTTGACCAAGCGCCACGAAGTGAGCCGCAAAGCCCGCCCATCTACAAATCTACGAAACGTCCATCTGTCTATTCGCCGTATGCCTAAGTTATCTGGTGTACGGGTAGTTCTTGCCCACGATCACTACGATGTCGGCGCTGGTGGGGCAATTGGGCTCGTAGCGCACGTCGGTGGGGTCGATGCTGAGGAGCCGGGCCAGGGCCTGCCGGGTGTAGGTCTTGCCCTGGCGATCGACGATGGTGGTCCTGTCGTACAGGCCATTGGCGGTGCCGGCGCTGATGATGTTGAAGCCGCGATCCTCCAGGAATGACCTCACCCGGCCGGCCAGCCCTGAGGTGACCGTCCCATTTTGCACCTCGATCCGGGCTTTCTCCTCGGCCAGCTTGGCGCTGAGATCCACGGGGCCGGCAGAGGTGGGGTAGAACATCTCCTGGATCAGCCTCCCGATCTCCGCCCGCTTGGGATTCTCCACCTGGGCACCACCGTTGGTCACGAACGACTCGGTCATGCTCTCATCTATGGCCTGGACGACGATGCTTTTGGAGTCCACCTCGGAGGCCATGCGGGCCAGCTTCATGCCCTCATCGTACGAAAGGTCGGTCTTCACCGCATCTTTGAACCGTTGGTATAGAGCCGGCAACTGGGGCAGGAGGTTCAAACTCAGGGCCTTTTCCCGAGCCGCCAGGAGCAGCTTCTGCTGGCGGCGCAGGCGGCCGAAGTCGTTATCGGCGTGGCGGGTCCGCACGTATTGCAGGGCCTTCTTGCCGTCCATGTGCTGTCGGCCGGCGGGAATGGTGATGGAGATGATCCCGTAATTGTCGTCGGGGTAGGCGTTGTCCACGATGGTCCTCTCCACTTCGATGTCCACGCCGCCGATGGCGTCGATGAGCCGCTCAAAGCCTCGGAAATCCACCCGGACGTAGTAGTGTATCGGTATCCCCAGGTTGTACTCCACGGTCTTCTTGGCCAGGGCCGGGCCGCCGCCGGGATACTTGTACAGGTCCCCGTAGGCGTGGGCGGTGTTGATGCGGTCAACGTCGATGCCGTGGGCTTCCAGGCCCGGTATGGGCACCCAGAGGTCCCGCGGGATGGAGAGCATGCCACCGGTCTTGGAAACCGGGTCCAGGGTGATCACGATCATGGTGTCGGTGCGCGCCGGGTCGCCACGCCTGGCCTCGTCGGGACGCTGGTCGATGCCCAAGAGCAGGACGTTGACCCGCTCCTTTCCCCACACCGGCGTTTGCTTGGGGCGGGTGCTGGCCCCGGGCTCGTGAGAGGATTGGGCGGGGCTGATGGGTTGCGAAAGGAGGAACTTTAGGTTAGAATAAAACACGTACCCGAAGTAGAACCCGCCGGCGACGAAGAGCACCAGACAGGCGGCGAGAAGCGTGCCCAGCAGCGTGGCCGTGCCGTTCCGGCGGGGGCTTTCTTTACTAGTAAAAGTCATTCCTTCTCCGTTTAACACGCCCAAGGGCCCAGCAGCCCAGGACCTTGGGATCGTGCGAAATCACGCTATTATAGCACACTTCAAAAACCCATGGCAACCAGCAACAACTCCAAGCGGTATGACGTGATCGTCGTTGGCGCCGGGCACGCCGGGTGCGAGGCGGCGCTGGCCAGTGCCCGCCTGGGCGGCGAGACCCTGCTCTTGACTTTGAATCTGGACAACGTGGCCCTGATGCCGTGCAATCCCTCCATTGGCGGCCCGGCCAAGGGCAACCTGGTGCGGGAGATCGACGCCCTGGGTGGCCAGATGGCCAGGAACATCGACGAGACCTTCATCCAGATCCGCATGTTGAACACCGGCAAGGGCCCGGCGGTGCAGGCCCTGCGGGCCCAGGCCGATAAGAAGCTCTACCAGATGGCCATGAAACAGGCCCTGGAACGCCAGGAGAGGCTGGACGTGAAACAGGGCCTGGTGGAGAAGATCCTGGTGACGGGGGTTAGGGGGGCACCGGCCCCTCTTGTGCCACCGGGGGTTAGGGGGGCATCGGCTCCCCTTGTGTCAGAGGCCGGGCCGAGGGCCAGGGTCCAGGGCGTGGTCACCGCCATCGGCATGGCCTACTATGCCCGAACCGTAGTCGTCACCACCGGGACCTTCCTCAATGGGCGGATCATCACCGGCGAGTCCATCCAGCCCGCAGGACGGGCCGGGGAGTTCCCGGCGGTGGCCCTCTCTCACAGTCTGCGGGAGGTGGGCCTGGCCCTGGGACGGCTTAAGACTGGCACCCCGCCGCGCATCGACGCCCGGACGGTGGACTTCAGCAAGACCATCTTGCAGCCGGGGAGCGCGGTTCCGCTGCGTTTTAGTTTTGGCCCGGACTGCGGCCTAATGCCTCACCCGGAGCCGAACCCGATCTATCCCAACCCGTCCCCTACGGACTGGCGGGCCCAGCTCCCGTGCTACCTGGTGGCCACCAACTGGCGGACCCACGAGATCATACGCCAGAACCTGCATCGGGCTCCCCTGTACACCGGGGTGATCCAGGGCGTGGGACCCCGATATTGCCCCTCCATTGAGAGCAAGATCGTGGTCTTCCCGGACAAGCCCTCTCACCAGCTTTTCCTGGAGCCGGAGGGCTGGGCCACCAACGAGGTGTACGTTCAGGGGGCCAACACCAGCCTGCCCGAGGACGTCCAGTTGGCCATGCTGACGCGGTGGAGAACGACTACGTGCCGCCCAGCCAGTTGAGTGCCTGGCTGGAGGTCAAGGCGATCGAAGGCCTCTTCCTGGCCGGTCAGATCAACGGCACCTCTGGCTACGAGGAGGCGGCGGCTCAAGGCATCGTGGCCGGCATCAACGCCGCCCGCAAGGCCCAGGGCAAGGAGCCGTTCATCCTGCGACGGGACCAGGCCTACATCGGCGTGCTGATCGATGACCTGGTGACCAGGGAGATCGATGAGCCCTACCGCTTGATGACCTCCCGGGCGGAATACCGCCTGCTCTTGCGCCAGGACAATGCGGACCTCCGACTGACCCCATTGGGGTACGAGCTTGGTCTGGTGGACCGCCAGCGCTACCAGGCCGTGGAGAGAAAGCGGGCGATGATTTCTTCACTAGTAAAAGAATTCAAAGGGACGTGGGTCCGGCCCAGCGAGGAGCTGAACGGTTTCTTTGCCAGTCAAGGAATCAGTCCGCTGAATCGGGCCACCTCCGTCTACGAGCTCTTGAGCCGGTCGGAGGTGTCATATTCTTTGCTGGAGAAGAACCTGCCACTGCCTTTGGCACTGGACCGCGAGGTGGCCGAGCAGGTGGAGCTGGAGGCCAAGTACTCCGGCTACATCGCCCAGCAACAAATGGAAGTGGAACGGGTGCGCCGACTGGAGGAGAAGCGCATCCCGGTGGAATTCGACTACGACGGCATCGCTGGCCTGCGCCGCGAGGCCCGGGAAAAGCTAAAGCGCTTTCGGCCCGCCACCGTCGGCCAGGCCTCCCGGCTCTACGGCATTAACCCGGTGGACGTGTCGCTCCTTTTGGTGCACCTTTCGCGATGATTCGATAGCAGATAGCAGGGAGCGGGTAGCTGCTAAACCTAGAGACCAGGTTTCTCCGAGAAGCCTGGTTTCTAGGGGAGTATAGCTTTGTGCCCTCATTTATCTCTGGACCGATCCTCCCGCAGGTTCGGAACCTGCGGGAGGATCGACAAACTAACATCAAAATCATCGAGCGCTGCATTCTGATGACCACCGACCCAAACGGTCTGGTCTTTGACCCCACATGTGTGCGGAAGGGGTCGCGGGTGTGGGCCCCCCTGAATCCCCCCGTCAACGGGGGGACCTCTCCTGCTGTGGAGCGCCTTACTCCCTCCCCGTTGACGGGGAGGGTTGGGGTGGGGCTTGTCCCCATCGAAGCCCTTCAACTGGGCGACTTCGTCCTGGGTCACGACGGCAAGCCCCATCAGATCCAGCGCACCATTCGCAAGCCTTATCAGGGCACCATGGTCGGCATCGAGCATAGCGGCTCAACCCAAACATTGTGGGTTACGGCGGACCACCGTATCCTATGCCAGAAACGAACCCAGTCGTATGGCGTTCAGCGAACCTGGCGGCACGTGCCAAAGGAGCATTTTGAGCGGGCCCGAGCGTTGCGCCAGGGGATGACCCCGACCGAGCGGCGGCTCTGGGGCGCCCTGCGGGGAAGTCAACTGGGGGTCAAGTTCCGCAAGCAACACCCCATTGGCCCTTACATCGCTGATTTTTACTCGTGGGAGCCCGGGCTGGTCATTGAAGTAGATGGAGACAGCCACTTTACGCCTGAGGCTCAGGATAATGATCGTGAACGAGATGTATACTTGAAGTCGCTTGGCCTAACGGTTCTGCGGTTCACTAATCGCGAAGTCACTCACCAGATGGCAGGCGTCTTGGACAGAATCGCAAAGACACTGCAACAGGTGGAGCCCTCTGAAGACCATTATAAACAATGGCGCTGTGCAGACTCGCTGCAAGTTGGGGATGTTGTCTACTTTGGTCCAGAACAACGTCCTGTGGAGATCATCGGCCTGTTTTACGAGCAGAGCGAGGAAAAAGTCTACGATATCGAAGTCGAGGGCGCACATTCGTTCGTCACTGATGTTTGCATTGTACACAACTGCGGCTCCGTCACTACCGCCTACTGCGCCGAAAAGCGGGGTCGGCGCTGGATTACCAGCGACACCTCTCGCGTTGCGGTGGGCATCACCCGCCAGCGCCTGATAAATAAAAATGCGTTCAATGGAGTGTCTTTGCAAGCCCGAAGGGCGTGGCATGACAATACAAAAGCATTTAGTGCGTTAACCATAGCAAAGAATTTTCCGGGCTGGGCTAGAACCAGCGAATGAGGGAGGAATGGATGGACAACGTCGAGGGCCTGGTTTGCGTGAGCTGCGGAAGGCAGTGGTCGGTGGAACAGACCCTGTACACCTGCCCTGGCTGTGGCGAGAACGGGGACGTGGTCTACAACTACGGCGGGGTTAAGAAACACCTTGGCGTGGACCACTTGAAGCGAAGCCGCGACTGGTCTATGTGGCGCTATCGCCCGGTTTTGCCAGTGAAGTCGCGCTCCCCCCTCCCGCCTTTGCAAGTGGGCTGGACTCCTTTGTACCAGGCAAAGGACCTGGCGGCCTCTCTTGGTTTGCGAGAGCTGTTCATCAAGGACGAGGGGCGAAATCCCACCGCCTCGCTGAAAGACCGGGCCAGCGCCGTGGGGGTGGTGAAGGCCCGGGAGCTTGGATTCAAAACGATCACCTGTGCCTCCACCGGCAACGCGGCGTCCTCCCTGGCCGGCCTGTCCGCCAGCGTGGGCCTGCTGAGCGTGATCTTCGTTCCCGAGCGGGCGCCCAAGGCCAAGGTGGCACAGCTTCTGGTCTTCGGCAGCCGGGTGCTCATGGTCCGGGGCACCTACGACCAGGCCTTCGACCTTTGTCTGGAGGCCTCCCGCCAATTCAACTGGTACAGCCGCAACACCGGCTACAACCCATATCTCTCTGAGGGCAAGAAGACGGCGGCCCTGGAGGTGTGCGAGCAACTGGGCTTTCGGGTTCCGGACAAGGTCTTCGTCTCCGTGGGCGACGGCTGCATCATCGGGGGTCTCTGGAAGGGTTTCCGAGATGCCCACGCCCTGGGGTGGATCGACGGCCTGCCGCAGTTGGTGGGCGTCCAGGCCCAGGGCTCGGCGCCCCTGGTGAAGGCCTGGCAGAGCGGAAAGCCGGTGGAGCCGGTGGTCCCCGACACCATCGCCGACAGCATCGCCGTGGGTATGCCCCGAGATGCCCTGAAGGCACTGCGGGCGGTGCGGGAGTCCAGGGGCCAGATGGTGGCGGTGAGCGACGCCGAGATCCTGGAGGCCATGCGGGTCCTGGGCAGGCAAGCGGCGGTCTTCGGCGAGCCGGCGGGCGTAACCGGGTTCGCCGGATTGTTGAAGCTGCTCGGCGCCGGGGCGGTGCGCCCCGACGAACGGGTGGTGGTCCTGGTGACGGGCAACGGCCTGAAGGACGCCGAGAGCGCCATCCGGGCGGGAGGCGAGCCCACGCTCATCGAGGCCACGGTGGAAGGCATGACCGCGGCCCTGGGCCGGCTGGGGCTGGCCTGAGCGTGAGGGGCCATCGCCCGGTGGCGCTCCGACACCGCGCGCCGCAAGAACAAGGGTGTCGGTATCGCAGTGGTGATACCCACGACCTTGTGTCGTGGGAGTTTC
>JACQYG010000009.1 GCA_016208345.1 Chloroflexota bacterium | reverse complement strand
GCGGGAAGAGCATCTGCTCCGGGGGGATCATCACTGCTGCTATCGCATCAAGCCCAAGGCTTGAGCGGTGCTGCCCCGTCGGATCTACCCGGCTGCCCGTGGCAGCCGTTTTTGGCCGTCCCTTTGGGGCTTGTTAAAAAGCAGGCAGTTTGATAGAATTGGTCCGGGAGACGCACAAGGGGGTGAGCCAAAATCTCGGGACATTCTAAATGGGCGCAGATCCGGCGGCAAAAAGGGGTCAACGACGCCAGACGGGGCCAGATGTTTACCAAAATGGGCCGCGAGAGCGCCATCGCCGCTCGTCAGGGTGGAGGCGACCCGAACGCCAATTTCCGGCTGCGCCTCGCCATCCTAAAGGCAAAACAGATCAACATGCCCATGGATAACATCCAGCGGGCCATCCAAAGAGGGGCTGGGGGCAGCGAGGGTGTGGCCCTGGAGGAGATCACCTACGAGGGCTACGGGCCTTCAGGCGTCGCCCTGATGGTCCAGGTGGCCACCGACAACCGTAACCGGGCGGCGGCGGAGCTGCGCAACATCTTCTCGCGCAACGGCGGAAACCTGGGCGAGGCGGGGTGCGTGGCCTGGCTATTCGAGCCCAAAGGGGTCGTCATCGTCGATGCGGGGAAGGCCAACCCGGAGGACGTGGCACTGCAAGCCATTGACCTGGGGGCCGAGGATTTCAAGATCGACGGCCGCCTGGTGGAGATCTACACCCTGCCGGCCGACCTGGAGCGGGTGAAGGAAGCGCTGGAGAAGCGCAGGTACAGCGTGACGTCGGCGGAGCCCTCTATGATCCCCAAGTCCACGGTGCCGTTGGATGAAAAGATGGCCTTTCAGACGCTGAGACTGGTGGACAAGCTGGAGGAGTTCGACGACGTGCAGGACGTCTACACCAACGCCGACATACCGGCGCACATAATGGAGAAGTTCGAGGGTTGACCTCTACTCTGACGCTGGGCATTGACCCGGGCACGGCCAGCACCGGGTACGGCCTGGTCGAAGCGAATGGTGAGGAGCTACGCCTGGTGGCCTATGGGGTGATCAGCACCTTGCCCGAGACCCCGATGCCCCAAAGGCTACGGGGGATTCACGATGCCCTGGCGGAGCTGATCACCCGCTATCAGCCATCCCAGTTGGCGGTGGAAGAGCTCTTCTTCAACCGCAATGCGCGCACGGCCCTGGCCGTGGGCCAGGCCAGGGGGGTCGTCCTCCTGGCCGCCGCCGAGGCGGGGTTGCCGGTGGGGGAGTACACTCCCCTGGAGGTCAAGCAGGCCATCGTCGGCTATGGCCGGGCGCAAAAGGCCCAGGTACAACGGATGATCTGCCTCCTCTTGAACCTGGCTGCGGCGCCACAGCCCGACGACGCCACGGATGCGCTGGCGGTGGCGGTGTGTCACCTGTTCGCGCTACGAGGTAAGAAGCTGATCCATGACCCCGGCTAGCGTTCTTTACTAGAAAATAAAAAGCAGAGATACCCCTCTGCTTTTTATTTGCGCGGCACTAAGGCCCCGGCGGCCCACTCAGGCTGATGGGGAGAAGCACGGCAACATGCCTGGCAGGAGCCTGTGTCCTCAGGATGGCTTGCCTTTCCCAATACGCGCTGCTGGCCATAAGGAGAAATCTTTGACTGAGCGTTTGTTCTTTGAAGATGCCTATTGCCGCGAGTTCTCGGCTATGGTCACCGGCCGAACCAGGGTTGGGAAGAGCCCTGGCGTGATCCTGGATCGGACCGCTTTCTACCCCACCTCTGGCGGCCAGCCCAACGACCTGGGGACGCTGAACGGTGTTCCGGTGCTGGACGTAGTGGAGGGGGAGGGCGGCGAGATAGTCCACCTGTTGGCCGCTGAGATAGAGGGAAGCTCGGTCACCGGCATAATCGACTGGCCCCGGCGCTTCGATCACATGCAGCAGCACTCCGGCCAGCACATCCTCTCCCAATGCTTCGAACGGGCCTTAAACGCGGCAACGGCCTCGTTTCACCTGGGCCTGGATTTTTCCACCATCGACGTGTCTTTGGCCGCCTTCACCGAGGAAAAGGCCACGGACATCGAGACCATGGCCAACGCGATTGTCTTCGAGAACCGCGGCATAAAGGCCTACTTCGTGGACGAGGCCCGGCTCCCCTCTCTGCCCTTGCGCAAACCGCCTAAGGTCGCCGGGGCGATCCGCATCGTGGAGGTGGATGGTTTCGATTTCTCCCCCTGTGGCGGCACCCATTGCCGGGCGGCGGGGGAGATCGGGCTGATCAAGGTTCGAAAATGGGAGCGCCGCGGCGACATGTTCCGGATCGATTTCCTGTGCGGCAATCGGGCGTTGGAGGACTATCGCTGGAAGAATTCAATCCTGAACAGCCTGGCGGCGGCCCTGAGCGTGAAGGATCGCGAGCTGGGAGAAACGGTCAGCCGGCTCCTGGCCGAGGGCCGGGAGAGCCAACGACAGCTTGGCTATTTGAAGGAGAAGCTCCTGGACTACGAAGCGGCCGAGCTGGACTCCCAAGCCCCCTCCCTGGGTGGGACGCGCGTGGTCCGGCAGGTATTTGCCGAGCGCCCCAGCGAGGAGATCCGCCGCCTGGCTCTGCGACTCACCGCCCGGCCTGGTAGGATCGCGCTCCTGGGACTCACTGGCGAGAAGGCCCAACTGGTGTTCGCCCGGTCCTCCGACGTATCCGCCGATATGGCCGAACTCCTGAGGGGTTCCTTTGCGGCCTTGGAGGGCCGAGGTGGTGGGACCTCCAGCCTGGCCCAAGGCGGTGGGCCCCGGGGGGATAGGCTCGAGGCGGCCCTGGATCTGGCCCAGGCAGCGCTGGCCCAGGCGCTGGGGGCCCAGCGATGACATTCTTGCGCCGCAACCCGATCATCCTGGCCCTGTGCCTGGGACACTTCACCGTTGACCTGTACGCCAACCTCCTGCCCATGGCCTTCCCCCAGGTGAAGAGCGCCATGGGCCTGAGCTACGCCCAGGTCGGCTTCCTGGCGACCACGTACATCGTTGCCAGCTCGCTGATGCAGCCCTTCTTTGGCTACCTGGGGGACCGGTTTGGCTCCCGGCGGCTGGCCTCCGCCGGCATCCTCTGGATTGCCGCTTTCATGGCGCTGATCGGCTTTTCCTGGAGTTACCTGTCGCTCTTGGCCTTTATTGCGCTGGCGAGCTTGGGGTCAGCCGCCTTCCATCCTCAGGGTGCCATGAACGTGGCCCTGGCCAGCAAGGAGCGCAAGGTCCTCAGCATGTCCATCTTCGTTTTGGGGGGCACGTTCGGGTTCGCCCTGAGCCCGCTCATCGGGGCTGGGATCATCTCCGCCTTTGGCCTGAAGGGGATCATGGCAATGCTGCCCCTGCCGCTGGCCGTGGCGCCCTTCATCTACTGGGTGCTATCGCGGATCGACGCCCGTCAGCCGGAAGACAGCCGGGGCGTCGGGAGGGGCCGGCCAGGTCGTCTGCCGCTGGTAGGTCTTCTCTCAGTGGTGACGCTGGTCATGATCCGCTCCTGGACCGTCATGGGGATGAACAGCTACATCCCACTGCTCTACCGGGGGCGTGGTTTGTCCACGGTGTTAGCCAGTGAGACGCTGTTCGTGTTCCTGGCCTCCGGCAGCGTCGGGATGCTCTTGGGTGGCTATCTGGCCGATCAGTCGGGCCGGCGCAAGGTGATATTCGCCTCCCTTTTCTTCTTGACGCCGGTGGCGCTTTTCTTCATGGAGGCCTCGCCTGCCTGGGCGCTGGTGGCCATTGGCTTGTTGGGCATTGGCCTGGAGGCCTCGGTGCCGGTGACACTGGTAATGGCCCAGGAGATGCTGCCCGCCAGCACGGGCCTGGCCTCCGGGCTGATGATGGGCTTCACCTTCGTTGCCGGGGGCATCGGGATCTCCATCACCGGCTGGCTGGCGGACCAGTTTGGGTTGCCGGCAGCGCTGAGCATGCTGGCCTATCTTCCTCCCGTGGCTGCCCTGTTCACCCTTGGGCTGCCGGGGACGGTGAAGCGCGGGGCCACCGTTGTTCAGGAGTTCAACTCCTGAACAACGGTGCGAGGCCCCCATTGCCCGGCCCTCAGGGCAGGGGCACCCGCGCCATCGCCAAAACAAGGGGTGCCCCTACCTTAATGCCGGTTCCGTGGGCTGGGCCCGAATGAGGCGGGGCGTAAGGCCCGGCCAGCGGTGGGCCTTGTTCAGGAGTTCAACTCCTGAACCAACGGCCTGAATGCCTACGAACGCATCGCTGGCAGGATGGAGATCGAGGTTCTTCATGAGAGGAAGGATATGTTAGATCAACTGACGTGGCATAAGGAACAGAGGTTGGAACAAGCGGCGAAGGCGCTGGGCAAGCACGGGTTCAGCGCATTGTGGGTGCCTACCAAAGAGGAGGCCCGGGACAAGGTCCTGGAACGGGTGCCCGCTGGCGCCAGGGTGGGCGTCGGCGGCTCCATCACCATTCGGCAGCTCGGAGTGCTGGAGGCCCTGGAGGAACGAGGTAACCCCATCGTGCATCACTGGCAGCCGGGCCTGACCCGGGAGGCCGACCTGGCCATCCGGCGGGAGGAGTTGACCGCGGAGGTCTTCCTGGCCTCCAGCAACGCGGTGACGCTGACCGGGGAGCTGGTCAACATCGACGGCATCGGCAACCGCACCGGCGCCCAGTCTTTTGGGCCGGGCAGGATCATCCTGGTGGCGGGCATCAACAAACTGGCCAGGGACGTGACCGAGGGAATCTGGCGCATCCGAAACGTGGCCGCGCCCATGAACGCCCGCCGCACCGGGTCCAAGACTCCGTGCGCCGTGACCGGGCGTTGCTCCGATTGCGATAGCCCGGATCGCATCTGCCGCGTGGTCACCATCCTGGAGAGGCAGCCGAGTCGCTCGGATATCACCGTCATCCTGGTTGGCGAGGAGTTGGGATACTGATACGGAAAAGTATTTCGCACCCTTCTGAGCCCGACGTGCTTCTTGAAGTTGAGGGGGCGGCCCAAAGGGACAGGCAGCTTCGGGCCGATCTGTGGCTCTTCTTCATAACGGTCATTTGGGGCAGCACCTTTGTCCTGGTGAAGGACACCTTGTCCTCCCTGGGCCCCTTCAGCCTTGTGGCGCTGCGGTTCACTGTGGGCCTTATCGCCCTTATGGTGCTTTTCGGGCGACGCCTTCGCCGGGCCTCCGGGCGTGAGATCGCTGCTGGGGCGCTCATCGGCCTTTTTCTGTTCGGCGGGTATGCCTTTCAGACCGTGGGCCTTAAGTACACCAGTGCGGCCAAATCGGGCTTCATCACCGGGCTTTCCATCGTGATCGTTCCGATAATCGCTTACCTCGTCCTCCGACACCGGCCGGGGGTCGGGGCGGTCCTGGGAGTGGTATCGGCAACGGCGGGCCTGGCCTTACTGACCCTGAAGGCCGATCTGAGCATTGAGTACGGCGACCTGATCACCATGGGCTGCACCATCGCTTTCGCCCTGCAGATCGTGCTGGTAGGCAAGTTCGCGCCCCGGATGGACGCCGTCGTGCTCACCATGGCGCAGATCGCCACCGTCTCCCTGGTCAGCGCTCTTTTGGCCGGTTATTCGGAGAGCCTCATCCTGCCGTTGCCCCTGGAGGCATGGGCAGCGGTGGTCTTCCTGGGCCTGGCCGCCACGGCCCTGACCTTTTCTATCCAGACCGTGGCCCAGAAGTCCACCACGCCCACCCATGCCGCCTTGATCTTCTCGTTGGAGCCGGTATTCTCGTTGGTTTTCGCTTATCTCCTGGCCGGCGAGACGCTCACGGGCCGGGCCCTGGTTGGCTCGGCCCTGATCGTCCTGGGGATGATCATGGCGGAGCTCAAGAGGTGAGAGGAAAGGAGCCAATTGACCCCGGTCGCAATCCAGAAGTGCCAGAGGTATGATCCGGAGCTGGTGGAGGCAGCGATGCGCCGGGCGTTGGACTCGTTGGGTGGCATGGCCCGCTTCGTCAAGCCGGGTGACCGGGTCTGCCTGAAGGTGAACCTCCTGCGCTCCTCCCGGCCGGACCAGGCGGTGGTGACCCATCCCAGCGTGGTCCGGGCGGCGGTGCGGCTGCTCCAGGAAGCAGGAGGGGTGGTCACCATAGGGGACAGCCCCAGCGGGGCCTTCAACGTGGGCGTGCTGCGGCGGGCCTACAAGGTGACGGGGTATGAGGCGGTGGCCCGGGACACCGGCGCAACGCTAAATCTAAATACCAACAGCGTGCATCTGGCCAACCCCAGGGGCAAGCTGATCAAGCGCTTTGAGGTGATGCAAGCCGTCGTCGACGCCGATGCGATCGTCACCCTGCCTAAGCTCAAGACCCACGTTTTCACCCATTTCACCGGAGCCACCAAGATCCTCTTCGGTGTTATACCCGGGGTGACCAAGGCTGGCTATCACACCAAACTCCAGAACGTGGAGCGGTTCTCGGAGATGCTCATTGACTTGCTCACGTTGTTGCCGCCGCGGCTGGCGATCATGGACGCCGTGGTGGGAATGGACGGAGACGGGCCCTCAGGCGGGCGGCCCCGGCCCATAGGCCTGATCATGGCCAGCCCCGACAGTGTGGCCCTGGACGTGGTGGCCACGACCGCCGTTGGCATCAAGCCCCTGTCTGTGCCGATATTGCGGGCCGCGGCGGAGCGAGGGCTTACCGGGGGTCAGGTAAGCGACAGCGAATTGCGGGGAGAGAGGCTTAAGGACATCCAGATGGCCGATTTCCTGCCCGCCCAGACCAGCCGCCTGGACCTGAGCCGCCTGCCCGGCTTCTTGCGCCGATGGGTCACCGATCAACTGGTGGTCCGGCCAGTGGCTAACCCGGCGCGGTGTACCGGCTGTGGCGCGTGCTTCGTCGACTGCCCGGTGAAAGCCATCACCATGTCCGATGGCGTGGCGGTGATGGACCCGGGCACCTGCATCCGCTGCTATTGCTGCCACGAGTTCTGTCCCGACAAGGCCATCGACCTGGTACCGGGACGAGTGAGCCTGTTCTTTACTAGTAAAAAACGATGAGCGATGTGGCGGTCTCCTTTGACCTGGATGGGGTCTTGATGCCCAGCCCGCTGCGGCAGACGGTATTCGCCTCGTTGTGGAAGGTCCTGGGAGAGTTCTGGGCACATAAGCAAGGGATTTCCCTGGAAGGGGCCCAGGCCCAGTTGGCGGATATGGTGGGGGCCCAGCGCAGCCGGCGCATCGCCGCCGGCGATCTGGTGGGGGCATATGACTGGGACGCCATCATCGGTTCCGTGGCTCGGTCGCTGGGATACGGGCAGGGGTTTTCCATCGCCCAGATGGTGGAGGAGCGTTGCCGGGACGCTCAGAGCCTGCCTGGCTATCCGGAGGTTCCCGGCGTGCTGGGCCGGTTGAGCGAGATAGGGGTCTACATGGTGGTCATCACCAACGGCTATGCCCGGTATCAGATGCCCGTGCTGCGGGCCCTGGGCCTGGTGCCATATTTTCAGCGCATCGTCACCTCGGACCTGGTGGGCCACGCCAAGCCGGAGAGGGAGATCTTCGAGTATGCCTTTGGCGAGGTTGCCCCTGGCAGGCGCTATCACGTGGGCGACCTGCTGTCCCAGGACGTGGCCGGGGCCAACGCCGCGGGGGTCCGCTCGATCTGGCTCAACCGGGACCTGCCCGAGGGTTTTCGGGCCAGAGCGCCATCCCAGCGGCCGGGATTGGCCGGCTTCCTGGAGTACATGGGGTCGGCCTTGAAGCAGGAAGAGGCCTTTCCCACAACCCAGGAGTCCCTGGTCCCCCAGTACGTAGTGTGGCGCCTGGAAGAGGTCGAGGCGGTCATCGCCGCCTAACCGGGCACCATGGAAGGTCGGCGAGCACTTCTTCACGAAGTACGAGGTGCGTTCACGTGTCAGAACTGGTCCTGGGCATCGACGGCGGCGGCACCAAAACGGTCTGTGTCCTGGCGGACGACCGAGGGGAGGTCCTGGGCCGTGGCCGCAGCGGCTCGTCGAACTACAACACGGTGGGGATAGAAAAGGCCCGGAGGTCGCTCCTGGAGGCCGTGGCCGGAGCCTTCGCCGCCGCGGGCCTGGCCAAACGGGAGGTGGCGGCCATCTGCCTGGGGCTGGCCGGGGTAGATAGGCCTGCCGATGTGCATCTGATCCAGGAGGCCCTGGGCAGTGCCAACCTGGCCCGCAAGGTGGTCATCGTCAACGACGCCGAGGTGGCCCTGGCTGGCGCCACGGAAAGCGGCCTTGGGGTGGTGGTGATCGCCGGGACGGGCTCCATCGCCTTCGGCATAAATCGGAGAGGCGAGAAACGCCGGGCTGGCGGCTGGGGGCCGATCCTGGGTGACGAGGGTTCTGGCTACTCCATAGGCCTTAGTGCCCTGGCCTCGGTCCTGAAGGCCCACGACGGCCGGGGGCCGAGGACCTCGCTCAGCTCGTTGATCATGGAGCACTGGAAGCTGTCCAGGGTGGACGACATTGTGGGTCGGGTCTACGTGACGCCGCCGCCGCGCCTTGAGATCGCGGCCCTGGCTCCCACGGTGGCTAAGGCCGCCCGCGCTGGGGACGAGGTGGCCGGCGAGATTTGGCAGCGGGCAGGCCTGGACCTGGCACATGTGGCGGTGGCCGTCATCCGGGGGCTCGGCATGGCCCAGGAGGTCTTTGAGGTTGCTACCGCCGGAAGCGTCTTCAAAGCTGGAGAGCTGATACTCTCCCCATTCCGGTCGGCGATCGGAGAGGTTGCCCCGGGAGCCCTCGTGGTCAAACCGCGCCGGGAGCCGGTCCTGGGCGCCGTTCGCCTGGCCCTGGTGGCCCTGGAGCCGGAGTGACCGATCTCCTGGACCGATCATGCCCGTACTCAGGAAGGGTAATGGCCCCTTCCCAGGAAGGACTCTTCCAGGGCGACCTGGAGCATGTATCGGGCCGGCTTCCAGGGGGTGAGCCTCCTGGGTGTCCTTCCTGGGAACGACCTCCAGGATGGATTGCAGTTCTTGACTCATCTTGGCACTTGGGGTATCCTAGACATGGCGTAAGACCTCCTCTGGCCCGAGAAGCACTCGCGCTCCCATCGCATCCGCTCATCAAAGCGGTGGACGATGAACTGGTTTTGCGCGGCATGGCGTATAGCACGCGCAAATGCTACGGGCAGCATCTACGGAACTATTTCGACTGGCTGATGGTGGAACCGGAGCAGGCAACAGCGGAGCAGATTCGCAGCTATCTGGTACAGATGGCCTCGAGCGGACAGGCTTCAGCTTCTTATTGCCGGCAGGCGCGGGCCGTGTTGGTCTTTTTGTCCCAGGCGGTGCTCAAGCAGCCGAGCAAAGTGAGCGAATTGCCGCGAATGAAAAGG
>JACQYG010000040.1 GCA_016208345.1 Chloroflexota bacterium | reverse complement strand
TTCCAGCTCTAAGGGCACGTTGTCCAGAATAGCCGGGTCCAGGCCATCCAGCAACACCCGGGCGAAGTCCTCCACCGAGACCATGCCTACGGGCCGGCGGTCCTGGTCCAGTATTGGCACACCCCTGATGTTGTGCTCTCGGATCATCCTGCCCACCTGGAGGAGCGAGTCGCCAGGGCTGGCCACCAGCGGATTGGGGCTCATCAGGTCGCTGACCCTCAGCCGCACGTCACGGACCAGGACCGGCTCGGGCACGCCGAAGCGTTCCAGCACGAAGCGGGTCTGATCCCAGAGATCCCCCTGTCTGGCCGGTACCACACACGCGTCACCGAGTCGGTGTCGGAGCTCGGCGTAGGCAATGGCGGCGCAGATGGCGTCGGTATCTGGGTTTTTGTGCCCAATAACGTAAGTAATGGCGGTCATTGTTATTTACTGGTTAAAGAAACGCCCTCGGGGTATGGCTGCCCAGGAGAACATCAGCGTGGGGAATTATACTTTCAGTTGAGGGTTAAGTCAATCGCTCTGGTCACCGGTTATCCCAACACCAGTTCTCCGCTCTTGCGGTATACCAGGATTCGCTCCGGGTTCACCCCCACCCATACCCGGCCGGTCTGTTGAGGAGGCTCTCCGGTGAACAGGCGCACCGAGAGGGTAGTGCTGTCCACCAGCAGGATCACCACGCACTCTGCACCCAGAGGCTGGATGGCATAGGTCTCCGCCGGAATAGCAAAAGGATCGCCCTGGCCACAGAAGGTAAGGTGTTCTGGCCGGATCCCCAGGATGACCTCTTCATCATCGCGGAGGGTGAGAGCCAGCCGATCTCGCAACGACGTCAGATCCAGGCGAAAGGTGGTCCCCACCAGGTGAGCGGCCTCCACCCCCACCTCCAGACGGCACGGGACGAGGTTCATGGGGGGATTGCCGATGAACCCGGCCACAAAGGTGGTCTGCGGGCGGCGATAGACCTCCAGCGGCGTGCCCACCTGGATGATGCGCCCCTGGTTCATGATGGCGATACGGTCGGCCAGGGCCAGGGCTTCGGCCTGATCGTGGGTCACGTAGACGGTGGTGATCCCCAACTCATGCTGCAGGTGCTTCAAGAACCCCCGGGCTTCCAGCCGCAGTTTCGCATCCAGGTTGGAGAGGGGCTCATCGAAGAGGAAGACTTGGGGTTTATGGACTACGGCCCGGGCCACGGCGGCCCGCTGTTGCTGCCCACCCGAGAGCTGGGCAGGCCGTCGCTCCAAGAGCTCGGCGATCTGCAAGAACCCCGCCACTTCGCCGACCCGCTCCCGAATCTCGCGTCTCCCCACCCCTCTGACTTTCAGAGGATACCCCACGTTGTCCAGGATAGTCATGTGGGGATAGAGGGCGTAGTCCTGAAAGACCATAGCCACGTCCCTCTCCCGTGGCGGGAGGCCAGTCACGTCCCGGTCTCCGATGTGGACTCGCCCCGCCGTGGGAACTTCCAGGCCAGCGATAAGACGCAGAGTGGTGGTTTTGCCGCAACCAGAGGGTCCCAGAAGGGCGAAGAACTCCCCGTCGATGATGGGCAGGCTAACATTATCCACGGCGATCACCAGGCCAAAGCGCCGGGTGACATTCTCCAGCATGATACGGGCCATGCGTTTTCCCTCTCACAGGTTCGTATAGGTTACCGCTTGATCCCACCAAAGAAGCGGAAGCCGTAGCGCCAGTTGACCAAAAGATACAGCACCAGCACCGGCAGGGCGAAGAGCAGGGCGTAGGAAGACGTCAGAGTGATAATGGGCGTGCCGGCTTCCGTGTAGAAGGAGTAGATGGCCACCGACGCCGGCATACTGGTAGGGCTGCGCAGCAGGATAAAGGGGATGAGGAAAGCCCCCCACACGTGCACGAAAGCCCAGATGGCCACCACCATCATCCCCGGCTGCACCAGGGGAGCGACGACGTCCTGGAACATCTGCCGCGGAGTGGCGCCACTGACCAGGGCCGACTCTTCGTAAGACCGCGGGATCCCTTCCACGAAATCGCGCATGATGAAGATAGCCGTAGGTAGCAACCCCCCGGTAAAGACCAGGATCACCCCCAGGAGAGTGTCGATCAGTCCCAGGTAGAAGATCAAAAGGAAGATGGGGACCATCGCCGCCGTGCCGGTGACGACGGAGGAAAAAAGGATCAGGGCATAGATCAGGAAATCCCGCCCCGGCACATCGGTGCGGGAAAGGGCGTAGGCTGCCAGCGTGGCCACAAGGGTGGTGATGAGCATGCCCCCGATGCCCAGGATGGCGCTGTTCAGGAGCGCCCGCATGGCGAAGGCATTGGCGAACACCAGGCGAAAGTTCGCCATGGTGGCCGGCGAGGGTATCTCTACGGCCAGGGTGCCCCGGGGGTTAAAGGGGGTGAGCACCAGCCACAACATGGGCAGGGCAAAGAAGGCTGCCACCAGGGTTACGAAGAGGTAGAATGCCACGCGTGTCAGGACAAGCCGCACCAGTCTCATGTTCGCACCCCTTGCCGGCGGAGGATGGTCAGATAGGTCAGGGCCAGGACCAGGTTGATGAGCATCATCGCCACGGCGATGGCCCCACCTCGCCCGAACTCGAAGAACTGAAAGGCGATGCGGAAGGTATAGATGGACACCAACTCTGACTTGAAGGCCGGTCCGCCCCCGGTAATGAGAAACGGGGTGAAGGTATTGAAGGTCCATAGGGTAATCAGGATGATGTCCGTCAGGATATGGCTGCGGATCAGGGGGAGGATGATGTCCCGGAACTTCTGCCAGCCGGAGGCCCCAGCCACCTCGGCCGATTCCAGGTAGGAAGGGGGAATGGTGGCCAGAGCAGACGAGAAAAGGAGCATGGAGAAGGCCGTCCCCCGCCAGGTATTGAAGATGATGATAGAGAGCACGGGCTGCTGGATCAGCCAGTCCACGGGGGCCAACCTCAGGAGTTGCAGGATAGCGTTCAGGGTGCCCCGGTCGCGATCCAGGAAGGCCATCCAGGTGAAGGCCACCACCACGTCGGGGATGATCCAGGCCAGGATGACCAGGGTGTAGACTATCTCCCTGAAAGCCCCCCGCCAGCGATAGAAGGCCCAGGCGATGGCCAGCCCCAGAAGTGCCTGGCCGATGAGGGCTGAGCCGACGACGAATTGGGCTGAAATACGCAGGGCATTCCCAAACTGCCCGGAGGTCATCCATGTCTCGAAATCCAGCAGGCGCTGGTAATTGGCCAGGCCGACCAGGCGCGACTGGATCGCCGTCACACCGGTGAGGGTCTGATTGGTGAAACTCAGGTAAAAGACCCAGACGAAAGGGAACAGGATGAAGAGGGAAACAAAGCCCAGGGAAGGGAGGAGAAAGAAAAAGCCGGTGCGTCGGGACAGGATAGGCGCTCCCCCGGTCATTGACATACCTCAAAGAAAACGGTCAGGACGAGTGAGACCCATGCCCGAGTGGAAGAGGAACTGCGTCCTCGCTGGTTGGTAGGCCAATAACCCAACCTGCGTTGAACGCGATTGAGCTCCTACCGCCTACCCCTTTCGCTGCCATGAAAAAAGGAGGGTGGAGCCAGCGGAACCAGCTCCACCCTCTGGGGCGTTATTTGAGTTCGATGACCTTGTCGGGACCCACCAGGGCCGTCACGGCCTTGGCATAGGCGTCCACCGCCTTCTCC
>JACQYG010000008.1 GCA_016208345.1 Chloroflexota bacterium | reverse complement strand
CGTAGGACTGGATCAGCCCGGCAATGAGACCGATCTGGGTATGCATGCCGGTGGCCAGCACCAGCCCCTTGCCCCGCCCGTAGGTGACCATGGTGCTCATGAAGGCGCTGTTCTTGCGGTCACCCAGGGGGATCTCTCTGTCTAACACCACCTGGGCGCTCTTCTCCACGGGCACCGATTCCCCGGTCAGGGAGGCCTCATCGACCTTGAGGTTGATGCTCTCGATGAGGCGCATATCGGCCGGGACGTAGTTGCCGGCCTCCAAGAGGACGATGTCGCCCGGCACCAGCTCTCGCGCCGGAATGGCGACTTGGTGGCCATCCCGGATCACCTGGGCGTTGGGCGCGGCCATCTTTTTCAGGGCGGCCAGGGCTCGCTCGGCCTTCGATTCCTGAACCACGCCCAGGATGGCGTTGAGGACCACGATGGCCATGATGGCCGCGCCATCCAGGAACTCTCCCAACAGGAAGGAGATGAGGCAGGCCACGATGAGGATGATCACCAGGAAGTTATTGAGCTGCTCCAGGAGCATCCGCCAGAGGCCGGGCCGCGGGTGCTCCTGGAACTCGTTGGGCCCGTGTTCGGCCAGGCGGGACCGGGCCTCCTCGGCGGTGAGGCCCTGATGCAGATGCGTTTCCAATTGTGCCACCACATCGCTGACGTGGTAGCTATGGAATTCCTTCATCATCGGTCGGAATTCTCCCTGGAATGTTCTCTAACCTGGTCCTCGGTGAAAGGTCGCCTCCTGGAGTGCTGGAACTCCCTCCAGCGCCAGCAAGCTGGCGTACGCTACGGGCCCGCGCCGGAACCCACCCTAATTATACACCCCAGTGGTCATTTCTCCAAGACTAGTGCCTTGCCCCAGCGCCTGGTGGAAGTCGTGTTCGTTGGCAGCGGTCACGACGAAGGGGACGAAAGGCCCTTGCCAGGTATTTGACGAAGGCAGACGAGAGGTGATTCAGGAGAATGGATTCTTTACTGATAAAGAAATCGGCTATGGTAGCGCATACCGGATTCGAACCGGTGATCTCCTCCTTGAGAGGGAGGTGTCCTAGGCCGCTAGACGAATGCGCCGTCTGGCCATCACCGGCGCCGGAGAGGCCGAGCCTGGGATGGCAGGCGAGAGTATAGCACAAACTGAAAACCAGTGCAACCAAGCCAGCGCCTACGAACCGGGTGGCAGGCGGGAGAAGACGGGGCCATCCCGGCACACCCGCAGGCCGGCCACGGCGCAGGAGCCGCAGAGGCCCATGCCACAGCGCATGTAGCGCTCCATGCTGACCTGATAGGGTATGCCTCGGGCATCGCAGATCCCCGCCACCGCCTGGAGCATGGCCTGGGGGCCGCAGGCATACACGGACTTTGGCCGGTGCTGGTCGGCCAGGGATTGCAGCAAATCGGTGACCGGACCTCTCTCGCCGAACGAGCCGTCCTCGGTGCAGGTCCAAACCCGGCAACCCAGCCCGGCCAAGCGACCCGGAAAAAGCAGGTCCTCCTGGGCCCTGGCGCCCAGCGCCACCCGCACCGCCATGCCGCTGTCTCTGGCAGCCAGGGCCAGGAAATGCAGCGGCGCGGCACCGTAGCCCCCCGCGACCAGCAGGATATCCCGGCCGGAAAGCCGGAAACCCCTTCCCAGGGGCCCGCGATACCACAGGCGTTCTCCCGGGACCAGGCGGTGCAGAGCGTCGGTGAAGTTCCCCACGTTGGCCACGGTGATGGTGAGGGGGCCGGGGCGGACGATGCTGAAGGGCTTCTCGTTCACGCCGGGCAGCCAGGCCATGAGGAATTGTCCAGGATGAGCCTTGATGGCCGCGTCCAGGACAAAGGTCGTGACTTTACTGGTTTCAGGGATCACTTGAGCCACGGTGGCGACGCGCGGCAGCCTATCCCTCATGGGCGACCCCCCGGAAGTCCTCCAGCCTGGCGTAGCCATGGGCCTCCATGTAGGTTGAAAGCTCGACTTCCAGCCTCTTGAAGACGCCCGGGCCGCGGTAGTACACGGCGGAGCCTACGCCCACGGCAGAGGCCCCGGCCATGATCATCTCCACGGCATCCTGGCCCCGCAGGACCCCGCCGATGCCGATGACCGGGATGCTCACGGCCGAGCAGATATCGTAGACACAGCGCACGGCGATGGGTCGAATGGCGGGGCCGGAGACGCCGCCCACCCGATGGGCCAAAATGGGCCGGCCAGCTTCAATGTCAATGACCATCCCGGGGCCCAGGGTGTTGATGGCGGAGATGGCATCGGCCCCGGCCTGTTCCACTGCCCGGGCGATGGCCTTGATGTCGGCCACGTTAGGGGAGAGCTTGACGATGGCCGGCAGCGAGGTGGCCCCCTTGACCTCCAGGATAACCTGGGCGGCGGCCCGGGGGTCGGCGGCGAAGGGCTGGCCGAATTCGTCCTCTACGTTGGGGCAGGAGATGTTGATTTCCAGAAGATCCGGGCCGGCCTGGGTGATGGTCCGGGCCACTTCGCCGTAGCCCTTGGCCGTGTCAGCGAAGAGGCTGGCGATGAGGGGCACCCCCAGGGGCCGGAGCCTCTCTTTTGTTTCCAGCAGCTCCCTGACACCCACTTCCACTCCCGGGTTGGGGAGCCCCACCGCATTGATGAGGCCGCCGCCCCAGTCCAGCACCGTGGGGTTGGGATGGCCCGCCCGGGGCTCGGGCCCGTAGGACTTGGCAGTGACCGCGCCGGCCCCGGATCGGGCGACCCTCTCCAGGATGGCGGCGCCGGTGCCCAGGATGCCGGAGGCCAGGACAAAGGGGTTCTTCAGCACCACGCCGCAGATGGTCACGGACAGGTCGGGACGAGACACATTGATCCTCTCAGCATCGCACGGTCGCCAAGAACAAGAGTTGCCCCCAATGAGATGAGGGCATTCCCGACGAGGGTACTCACCGCAGAGCACACAGAGACCGCTGAGATTTCCAATTTATTTTCTGCGTTCTCCGCGCTCTCCGCGGTAAAATGCCTGTATCGGCCCCTTAGGGGGCCGTTCAGCCCTCCCGTCCCAGGTAGCG
>JACQYG010000060.1 GCA_016208345.1 Chloroflexota bacterium | reverse complement strand
GCCGACACGGCAAACAGGAACGGAAAAGACGTGTCTCCCAATATGGCGGTGCCCCGGGCCGGCCCCAGGGCCATGGCCGTCAGGCTGGACACCCCGTACAGGCCGATGGCTTGGGCTCTCCTGCTGTCGGGGACGATGTCGGCCACCCAGGTGGTGGCGGCGGTAGTGAAGCAGGCTATCCCCAGACCGTGGAACATGCGGGCGGCCATGAGCATGGGGATGGTGGTGGCGAGGTGGTACAGGAGTGGGGCGGCAAAGAAGATGGCGGCGCCGATCAAGGCGATAGCTTTGCGACCCAGACGATCCACCAGTTGGCCTACGTAGGGCCGCGCCAGCACCGCGGTGATGGCGAACATCCCGATTACCAGGCCCACCTGGGTGGGCTGGCCGCCCAACTCTGCCGCATAGACGGGCAGTGTAGCCATGAGGAGGTACATGCTGCCGAAGAAGAGGAAATTGGCAATGACCAGGAGTGCGAAACTGAGAGAAAGAATCGAGTCGGAGGTGAGCGCTCTCGATCTGTGGCTCACGGCATTCCAACCTCATCCGGCAGCGCCTGGTCCACGGCGAGGCCATATCTTTCCTGGCAGGGCAGCAAGACAACCACGGCCGGCCTCATTGCTCCAGTTTAAGGATGGCCATGAAGGCCTCCTGGGGTATCTCCACGTTGCCCAGCCGCTTCATGCGTTTCTTTCCCTCGGCCTGCTTCTCCAGGAGCTTGCGCTTGCGGGTGACGTCGCCGCCGTAGCACTTGGCCAGCACGTTCTTGCGCATGGGGGCGATGGTCTCCCGGGCGATGACCCTTTGGCCCACGGCGGCCTGGATGGGCACCTCGAAGAGCTGCCGCGGGATGATCTTGCGGAGCTTCTGCACCAGGGCCCGGCCATTCTGGTAGACCCGGTCCCGATGGGTGATGAGGGAAAGGGCATCCACGATCTGGTTGTTCACCAGGATGTCCAGGCGCACCAGGTCGGCCGCCCGGTAATCGGAGAGGGTGTAATCCAGGGAGGCGTAGCCCTGGGTGCGCGATTTGAGCTGGTCGTAGAAGTCGGTAAGCATCTCGGAGAGGGGCAAATCGTAGGTCAAGAGTACTCGTTGCTCGTCGATATAGTCCATTCTCTCGTATTCCCCTCGGCGGCCGGTGATCAGCTCCATCACTGACCCGATGTAGCGGCTGGGGGTGATGACGCTGATCTTCATCCAGGGCTCCCGGATCTCCGCTATCTCCTGGGGAGGGGGAAGATTGGCCGGGTTGTCCACCGCCAGTTCCTGGCCGGAGGTGGTGACGACGACGTACTCCACGCTGGGAGCGGTGGCCAGGAGGTTGAGCTTGTACTCTCTCTCCAACCGTTCCTGGACTATCTCCAGGTGCAAGAGCCCCAGGAAGCCGCAGCGGAAGCCGAAGCCCAGGGCCAGGGAGGTCTCAGGCTCGTAGAAGAGAGAGGCATCGTTGAGCTTGAGCTTGTCCAGGGCGTCGCGCAGGAGGTTGTAATCGTTGGCCTCTGCCGGGTATAGCCCGGCGAAGACCATGGGCTTGGCCGGGCGGTAGCCGGGCAGGGACTCCTGGGCCGGGCTCTGGGCCAGCGTGATCGTATCGCCGACCTGGCACTCCTTGACGTTCTTGAGGCCGGTGGCCACGTACCCGACTTCGCCGGCAGTAAGGGCCTCCACCGGGCTAGGCTGGGGCTTGAAGGCGCCGATTTCCAGGGCCTCGGTGACCCGGTCGGTGCCCATGAGCCTGATCTGGTCGCCGAGGCTCACTCGGCCATCCACCACGCGCACGTAGGCGATGACCCCCTTGTAGGGGTCGTACTTGGAATCGAAGATCAGCGCCCGCAAGGGGCGATGGAGGCTTCCGTGGGGCGGCGGGATGCGCCGCACCACTGCCTCCAGGATCTCCTGGGTGCCGATGCCCTCCTTAGCTGAGGCGTAGATGACCTCTGTTCGAGGCAGGCCAAGGAGCTCCTGGATCTCCCGGGCTACCCGCTCGGGCTGGGCGTTGGGCAGGTCGATCTTGTTCACCACCGGCACCAGGGAGAGGTCGTGCTCCAGGGCCATGTAGGTGTTGGCCAGGGTTTGGGCCTCGATGCCCTGGGAGGCGTCCACCACCAGGATAGCGCCCTCACAGGCGGCCAGGCTTCTGGAAACCTCGTAGGTGAAGTCCACGTGGCCGGGGGTGTCGATGAGGTTGAGCTCGTACTCCTGGCCGTCCTTGGCCCGGTACGCCATGCGCACCGCCTGGGCCTTGATGGTGATGCCTCGCTCTCGCTCCAGGTCCATGGTATCCAGCACCTGCTCCACCATATCCCGCGGGCTGACAGTGCCGGTGAACTCCAGGAGCCGGTCGGAGAGGGTGGACTTCCCGTGGTCAATGTGGGCGATGATGCAGAAATTGCGGATGGCCTCTTGTTTCATCATCGGGGATAGTATATGGTGTGGGGTGGGAGGTGTCAAGCGCGGCGGCATGAGGAGGGCAAAGGGGCATAGAGCCAAGACCCAGGCCGTGCGGCGATTTGACGAAAAGGGGGATCTTGGGGATTTGCTACCTAAGATGGTGGTGGTCGCTGGCTGAATCAGAACGCAGCCGTTTTGGTCTTTGGGCGCGAACAGAGTCAAGGGGGAGTTCTAAATCCTTCTTGAGCACCTCGCGGTACAGGAACAGTAAGGCGCTGAGGGTCTGGTTTTGCGTGGAGGCGGCGACGTGTTCTTTGGCGGCGAGGTGTGTGAGTAACACCTCAATTTCAGTACTGCCCATCTCTTGGGGATGGCGTTTGTTGTGGAAGAGGACGTAACGCTTGATCCAGTGAATGTAGCTCTCTTCTGTGCGATGGGAATAATGTTTG
>JACQYG010000059.1 GCA_016208345.1 Chloroflexota bacterium | reverse complement strand
CCTGAACGCGGCCGTAGCCTGCTCGCTCATGCTCTTCGAGGCCCAGCGCCAGCGGCAGGCAAGAGGCGGCGGTGTGCCGTCCGCTAGGCCAAGATAGCCCGGTTACTCCGGGTATCGGTTGAACGGGTCAACCATCAGTCGCAAGGTGGCGTCGAAGGATCGGTCGGCGGAGTAGGACACGATCCCGTCGAAATAGCCTTTGGCGACCGCCTCCAAGACCGTCTTTTCTTTGAGCAGCCGTGCCTCCCGGTCATTGATCACGAAGAGGGGCTCACCGAGGATCCCGGGCATCTGGCTTGGCCGGGCAAAATCAGCATTGGCACCGATGGTGAAGAGGTGTCCGTAGGGTTTTCCGATGCTTCGGTCTTCCTTCGCTCCCCTATCCCGGGGTAGATAGCCAACGGAGCGCAGGTTTCGCAGCATCGAGGCCTGTACTAGCAGGGCCAGGCGGCGGTTTTGCTCAGCGAAGGGGCGTAGCCATTGAAGTGCAGGGCAATGTAGAGGGCAGCTCTGCTGTCGTTAGCCAGGTCTACCCTGGCCTGGGCCTCCTCCTTTATCCTCTCCCGCGTCTCCCTGGCATTGAACTTCGTCAGAGTGTAGTCACCATCCCTGCTCAAGAGCACGTTGTATCCAGCGACGTTCAGTAATTCGGCCAGCCTTTTGGCCACCGCCAGGCTAAGGTTCTTTTCCTCCAGGTCAACGTGCCCTTGAGCATCCCGATGGGCTGCCCCGGAATCGATGCCCCCATGTCCAGGGTCCAGGTAGATCGTTTTCGCTCCCGGCCACGAGCGAAAGATGGACGAGGAACCATTGATCATCGGAGCCGCGGCCCCGCTGGACCCGACAGTTGCCACCCGTGCTTGGCGAAATCGCTCCGCGCTGAGATCCTCTGGCGAGACGATGAACGGAACAGGCCGGGGTTTGGATTCGGTTGATCCCTGAACCTCGGTCAAACCAGGGCCATCAATTGGGTATACCGGCGTTGCTGCTCCCGTTGGCTCCAGACGCGAACCTGGTACGGGAAGGCTAACGGTCGAGGGCTCCCCAGCCGAGAGGCCACTGGCGAAAAACGCTATGAGGGCCAAGCAGATGGTTAAGAGCGCGCGCTTGCCGTTCACTCCTTGATTATATCATCGGCATGTGATCGCCGCAACGACGTTGCCAAGCGTCGCTCTTTCCTGTATAATTCACCGGCGCGGGGGTGGATTGGTCCCGGTGGGCTGCGCGGGCTTCAAACCCGTTGGTGGGCACGCTGAGTGTCCACGGTGGGTTCGACTCCCATCCACTCCCGCCAACTTGCACGTCGCCCATTTGGCGGACAGAAGAGTTGCGGCTCAATGTAATGAGTATTCAGTAAGGGCATGTGAGTGTTTCCCCTTCCGGTTGGAAGGGTTTTTTGTTGCCTTGTTCCAGCATGGGCTGTCTGTTATAATGAGCTTGTGGGCTAGCTTCTGTAGCAGCGATAGCGGTTTCCGGGGGTATTGCCATGAAGAATCGCATGCTCTTGTCCAAGCAGGGCGAGATGCGCCTGGAGGTGACGGTTTTCGGCTCCAGGCCCATCCTGGACGCTATCGAAGATGAGGCGCTGCAGCAGCTCCGCAATGCTGCCTGCTTGCCCGGCGTGTGCGGCCTGGTGGCCATGCCGGACATCCACACCGGCTACGGCCTGCCCATCGGCGGGGTGATGGCGGTGGACGCCGAGAACGGGATCGTGAGCCCCGGCGCCGTGGGCGTGGATATTAACTGCGGGGTCCGGGCAGTGAGCGTGCCCGTGGGGCACCGCGAGATCAGGCCACATCTCAAGGAGTTACTCAGCGGCATCACCGCCGTGGTAGGCACTGGCGTAGGCAGCAAGACTCGCAGCCAGATCGGCAAGGTGACTGGCCATGATTTCCGCCGCCTGGTGGAGGGTGGCGTGCCGGAGTTGGTGCCACAAGGGTATGCCACGCCCGATGACGTAGAGTGTACCGAAGAGCATGGCCACCTGACCCCGGCCAACCTGGACCACGTGAGCCAGCGGGCCGCTGAAAGAGGCTCAGGTCAGATCGGCACCCTGGGCTCCGGCAACCACTTCATCGAGATCCAGCAGGTGGCCCAGGTCTACGATGCCAAACTGGCGGGGCCTATGGGCCTAGTCGAAGGGCAGGTCTGCCTGATGATCCACTGCGGCAGCCGCGGTTTCGGCGAGCAGATCTGCCAGGATTACCTGAGGACCATGGAGCATGCCATGGCCAGGTACGACATCCACCCGCCGACAAAGCACCTGGCCAGCGTGCCCATCAACTCTCCCGAGGGCCAGGCCTACCTCTCAGCCATGGGGTGCGCCGCCAACTTCGCCTGGGTAAACCGCCAGGTGATCCTCTATGAGATTCGCAAGGTCTTCCAGAGGGTCCTGGGGTTAGCCCCAGGAAAACTCAGGCTCATCTACGATGTCTGCCACAACATCGCCAAGTTCGAGGAGCACGGCGGGCGAAGGCTCCTGATCCACCGCAAGGGGGCCACCCGGGCCTTCCCAGCGGGACATCCCGCGGTGCCGGAGCGCTACCGGGGCATCGGCCAGCCGGCCATCATCCCGGGCAGCATGGGCACACCCTCGTTCATCGTGGTGGGCACCGACCAGGCCATGACCGAGGCCTACGGCAGCGTGAACCACGGCAGCGGCCGGGTCATGAGCCGGGCCCAGGCCATGGGCAAGCGGGGCCGGGCCGGCAAGATCTCCGACCAGGAGTTCCGGGAGAGCATGAAAGGCATCGTCTACATGTCCGGCTCCGGAGAGAACCTCCTGGACGAGGCGCCCCAGGCCTACAAGGACTCCGTCGAGGTGGTAGACTCCCTGGCTGACATCGGCCTGGTGGTGAAAGCAGCGAGGCTGGTGCCGCTGGCGGTGCTGAAGGGATAGCTGATCGTGCGAGCCCTCCTGGTCTACAACCCCGCCGCCGGGCAAAGACACCTCAAGGACCAGGTGGCCAAAGCCATGATGGTCCTGGCGCGATACGGCTGGGAGTTGAGCCTGCGGGAGACCGTCGAGCCCGGCCAGACCAGCCGCTTCGCCCGGGAGGCGGTAGAGAAGGGCTGCGACGCGGTGATGGTGGCCGGGGGAGACGGCTCCTTGAACGAGGCGGCCCAAGCCCTGGCTCACACTCCGGTGGCCTTGGGAGTTCTGCCCCTGGGAACGGGCAACGTCTGGGCCCGCGAAATGGGGATCCCGCTCTATGATCCGCCCGCCGCCGCCGGACTGCTGGCCCAGGGGCGTACGCGAACCGTGGACCTGGGACAGGCCGGGAATAGGTATTTTCTCCTCTGGGCCGGGGTGGGATTCGATGCCCGGGTGGTCCAGGAGGTGGAGACGGGCCAAAGGCAGATGAAGCGCCGCCTGGGGACGGTGACCTACGTCATGTCCGGGGTAGTGGTGGCCGCGGGATACCTGGGCACCAAGGCCCGGCTCATCGTCGATGGTACGGTGATCCGGCGCCGGGTGCTCCTGGCGGTGGTCTCGAACGCCCAGCTTTGCGCCGCCTACGTCACGCTGGCGCCCCAGGCCAGCCTGGACGATGGCCTCCTGGACCTGTGCGTCTTCTCCGGCCGTGGCGTCCTCTCCACCGTGCGCCATTTTGCCGGCCTGGTGGCCCGGCGGCACGTGAAGGATCCAGAGGCCGACTACT
>JACQYG010000064.1 GCA_016208345.1 Chloroflexota bacterium | reverse complement strand
CGGTGGGAGGTGCTTGCCGGATGCAAAATGAGGCTATGGATGCAACTTTTTACCCCCACACCCCTGGTATCGGGTTGCCGCAGTAGCCGCATTTCCCCTCCGTGAGCCGATTATCCATAACGCTGAAGCCCAGCCGCACGATGAGCAACTGGCCGCAGCGGGCACAATAGGTGTTGTCAGCGGAATGGCCAGGAACGTTGCCGACGTAGGCATAGTGGATTCCTTCCTCTTGGGCAATCTTCCAAGCTCGTTCCAGCTTCTCCACCGGCGTTGGCGGCAAGTTCGTGAGCTTGTATTGTGGGTAAAAGCGACTGAAGTGGGTGGGGATGTCGGGTCCCAGGTTGGCGACGATCCAGCGGCACATCTCCCGTAGCTCCCCTTCGTCGTCGTTAAGGCCGGGGACTATCAGGTTCACGATCTCCAGATGTACCCCCTCCTCTACGATGACCCGCATTGCCTCCAGCACCGGCTTGAGGCTGGCATCGCAGACCTTCTGGTAGAAGGTCTCATTAAAGCCCTTCAGGTCAATCTTGATGGCATCCACGATCCGGCAAAGCTCCCGCAGGGGGCCAGGGTTGATGTAGCCCGCGCTGATGATGATGCTCTTCAGCCCCACCTCTCTTCCCAGGCGGGCCGCTTCCAGCATGTACTCGTAGAAGACAACCGGCTCAGAGTAGGTGTAGGCGATGGAACGGCTACGGTTGCGCAAGGCCAGTTCCACCACCTGCTCTGGCATCAGAGCAATGTTGTCGGTCTCCTCGGGAGGGAACTGGGAAATCGTCCAGTTTTGGCAATAGAGACAATGCAGGTTGCACCCAGCCGTAGAAATGGAGAGGGCCAATGTCCCTGGATAGAAATGATAGAAGGGTTTCTTCTCGATGGGATCGTTGTTGACAGCGCACGGGTTGCCGTAGACTACGGTGTGCAGCTTCCCCCCACGATTCTCTCGCACCCGGCAGTCGCCACGATGGCCATCGCTGATGATGCACCCCTTGGGGCAAAGCTGACACTTCACATACTGGCCGCTATGGGGCGTGTGGCAATAGAGCACCCGGGAGGGTTGCCGGGTACCATGGCAGGTCTGACAGCGAAAGTTTTCCTTTATACCGGCGTAGTACCGGGCCTCCCGGACATGAGGCGAGGCAGGGGCTGCCTCAGCACTCTTTCCGGCGTGCGTCAACCAATCCCAGGCAACCACTCCCCCCGCTGCGCACAGGCCCAACCCCGCCAATCCCTTTAAGAATTTTCGTCTGGAAAGCCTCTGCACACGCCATCACCTTCCTCGTGTCACCTTACACCCCTCACATCTCCGCGTCAATCAATAAACCCTCAACACCTCCAACGCGGCTGAGCGAGCCCTCAACACCTCCAACCCGGCCGAGCGAGCCAGGCTCCCAGCCCAGAAATAGTTCACCACGGCCAGGACCACGGCCAGGACCACAAGTATGGCCAGGGGTCGCCCTCGCCAACCCCGTACCACGCGAGCGTGCAGATACAAGAGATAGATCAGCCAGGTCCCCAAAGCCAGGATTTCTTTCGGTTCCCAATTCCAGTAGGTCCCCCAGGCCGTCTGGGCCCAGATCGCTCCGGTAATCATCGCCAAGGTCATCCAGGGGAAACCCAAGGTCACTCCCCATTGGCCCAGCTCTTCAAGGGCCTCACTTGCGGGGAGCGCTGTCCATTTACTCAGCCATCCCCGCATCAGGTAGAGGAGGCCGGTCACCGCCGCCGCCCCAAAGGCTCCGTAGGCCATCGCCAGTGTTCCCGCGTGCAGTTGCAACCACAAGCTATCCAGAGCCGGGGGGAGAGGCCGCACCACCTGCGCCACGGCGGGAATCCCTAAGCGAGCATAGCCCATGACCATCAATGCCAAAAGAAGGAGCGCTGCCCCAACCGTCCTGTTGCCAGACTGCCCGATCATGGCCAGGTAAGCGAGAAGGAGCGTTCCTACACAGACCAGGGCAAACTCATAGGGGCTGGCCAGAGGCCAATAACCTCCCCAAAGACCGCGCTCCACCAATCCCCCCAAAAGAACCACGAGACTTATCCCCACGGCGAAGGTGGAAACCCACGCCCACCGCTCGTTTCCGCGGGCAAGGAGAAACGATGTAGCCACCCCTGCTAGCAAGGCCAGGGCACTCAGACCCAGAAGCAACCCCTCAAGCGCCTCCATGAGCCATCTCCTCCCTGATGATTGCTACCAACTGCGTGAAATGCCTGTCGAAGCCCAGCCAGTCCCCTTCGGCCATCCCCGCCAGGAGGAGGCGACTATCCGGCGTCACCCGGGCCCAAAGCCGCTGATGAGGAAGGTAGAACGAAAGCATAAGACCTACCATGAGCCCCAAGGCAGACAAGATCACAGTGATGAAAGAGGGGTCGTAAACGGCCAATAGCACCACATAATCTGTAGGTATAAAGGTCAGAGCGATCCCTTCCCATACCAAAGCCTCACCGGCGACCACCCGTTTGCTCACCGCCGGGCCAACCCGTCCTTCCTGGACCGGGCGTATGGATACGGTAGAAAGCCCGGCGCTCCCTTCGTCGGCCGTATAGGACACCTCCAAGCTCAGCTTTGAGGATGGGATGCTCACCTCCCGGTAGCTTCCCTCTTCTTGGAACAGAAGAATAGCCTCTTCATCGGGGGAACCATCGCCCGCTACCAGTTGTAGCCGGCGTCCAGTGGCATCAATAGCCGTCATCCGCAGGGCAGGCCCGTAAGAGGCCAGGTAAATGCCAATCCCCTGGACTACCAGAGGTTGGTTCAGCCAGACCTCCTGCGTAGTAGCTATGCCATCGGCCAGAACTGTTACCGACGCCCGATACTGTCGTGGCACCCCGTCGGGTAGCCGTTCGATGGCCAGCCTTTCCGCCTGTACTTGCACCGTTGGCCGGTGCCTCAAAGCGCGGGATTGACCAGGCCCCAGGGTAATTTCTTCACGCCAGGCCAGTGGGTACACCCAGACCAGATTGACCACCAAGAGAGTCAGAGACCAGTGTGTGATCTGCGTCCCCAGAGCCCCAATGTAGTTGCGGCTGGCGTGCAGAGCGACCCCTTCATCGCCCTCCCTCCAAAGCAAACGATACCGATGACGGCGGAGGATATTAGTGAGGGCATTCACGGCTTGTTGCCGAGAGGGGACAGAAATCTGTGCGTTATGTTTAAGAACGCTGAAAAAGGCTTCCGGGTGTGCCACCTGGGGGTAAACCAGGGCTCGCCTAAGGGCGGGGAGACGGTTAACGGTGCAGACTGCAGTGTTCAACAGGAGGCCCACAAGGAGAAATTTCAGGAAGAGAGCATCGTGGAGGGTGAAGAGACCCAAGGCGGCATAAAGACGGCTTAGGGGGCCGTACCGGGCCTGCACGGCGGCCCACCAACCGGCGCTGGCCGCAGCATCGGCGGCCAGTTCTGGCGGTTGCTGCGGAAAG
>JACQYG010000055.1 GCA_016208345.1 Chloroflexota bacterium | reverse complement strand
TGGTCACGCTGCGCAGGAAGAGAATAATGGCAGCGATGGCGCCGATGCCGGCAGCCAGCCCGTCCAGCCCGTCCAGCCAATTAATGGTGTTCATGGCCAGCACGATCCAGAAGAAGGTCAGGGGCACGCTGAGCCAGAGTGGAAAAAAGAGCATGTCCCCGCCCAAGGGGTTAGCGATGGCGTCAATGCGGATGCCGAAATAGACGGCAATGCCGGCAGCCAGGAACTGGGGGTTGGGAGATAGCTCAACCCGGTCGTCCAGGACGCCGAGCGCGAAGGCCACGGTTGCTCCCAGGATCAAACCCACCAGACGGGTGGGCTCTCGGGGGTCCGGCCCCGCCGGCGGGGTCACCAGGGGAGATGTCCAGAGGGCGAAGGCGACGGCGAACATGAACCCCAGGAACAGGGGGAGCCCTCCCAGGCGCGGCACCGGGATCCGATGGATGTGCTTGACCTGGCCAGGCACGGCCATGAAACCCCAGCGCCTCGCCAGCGCGATGGCAGCCGGGGTGGCGATCAGGGAGACGACCAATGCTATGGCGAATACGGCGCCCAGGACCAGAAATGTCAACGGCAAAACCCTCGTTCGGTGTCCTTCATCCCGGCCCTGGATAGGGCGGAGCCGGAGGGGATGCCCGCCCAGGGCCCGGCCTATTCGTCGGAGAAGCGGACCGTTTCTATGCCAGCCTGTTGGAGCATCGACTCCGCCAGGGCATCGGGATAGCTCTCCTTGAAGACGATTCGCCCAATGCCAGCGTTCAGGAGCATCTTGGCACAGGTGATGCAGGGCTGATGGGTGGCGTAGAGGTCGCCGCCGGCGATGGGCACGCCGTAGACGGCCGCTTGAACGATAGCGCTTTGCTCGGCGTGGAGTCCCCGGCAGACCTCCATGCGCTCCCCCGCCGGGATGCCCAGCTTTTCGCGAAGACATCCGGTCTCGGCGCAGTGTTGCAGGTCCTTGGGGGCACCGTTGTATCCAGTGGCCAAAATCCGGTGGTCGCGAACGATGATGGCCCCCACCTGGCGCCGAAGGCAGGTGGCCCGCTTGGCCACCTCCTCGGTGATGCGCATGAAGTACTCGTCCCAGGTGGGGCGTAAGGTGCTCATGGTGCTACCCCGTCCCATACTGGCGGTCCCCGGCGTCGCCCAGGCCAGGCACGATGTAGCCGATGTCGTTCAAGTGGTCGTCCACGGCGGCTACGTGGATGTCCACGTCGGGATGAGCCTGGGAGAGCCTCTTGACCCCCTCCGGCGCGGCGATGAGCCCCACGAACTTAATCCTCTGGGCTCCCCAGCGCTTCAGGATATCCACGGCGGCTACCGCAGAGCCGCCGGTGGCCAGCATCGGATCCAGAATCAGACAGACCTGCACCGTGGGACCGCTGGGCAACTTGTTGTAGTATTCCACCGGTTCCAGGGTCCGGTGGTCCCGGTAAAGGCCGATGTGCCACACCTGGGCCATGGGTAGTATCTCCAGGAAGGCATCCACCATGCCCAGGCCGGCTCTCAGGATCGGCACCAGCCCCACCTTCTCGCCCATCTCTTTGCCCACCGGATCGGAACCAGCCCCACCTTCTCACCCATCTCTTTGCCCACCATCGCGCCCATGTGGGTGGCGATGGGGACGTCAGTTAGACGGACGTCCCGAAGGGACTCGTAAGCCAGAAGCCAGGTGAGCTCCCGGACCAGCTCTCGGAACTTCTTGGGTTCAGTCTCCTGTCGCCGGAGCAGGGTAAGCTTATGCTGGATCAGTGGGTGGTCGGACTGGAAGAGCATGCTTTATTTCCTGTAGACCGGCGTGCACCAGTGCTGGTATTTAGGCTCGTTGCCGCGAACCAGGGAGAAGTAAAAGTCTCGGAGCTTGCGGGTGATGGGCCCCATCTTCCCCGTGCCTACTGGCCGGCGGTCAATCTCCCCAATGGCCACGATCTGGACACCGGTGCCGCAGAAGAAGCACTCGTCGGCCACGTACAGCTCGCTGCGGTCGATGGTCCTCTCCGTCACCGGTATCCCGAATCTCTCCCGGGCTATCTCGATGACCGTGGCGCGGGTGATGCCCTCCAGGATGTTATCGGTGACGGGAGGGGTGACCAAGATCCCATCTCTGACGATGAAGAGGTTCTCCGCCGAGCCTTCCGAGACGTGGCCGTCCTGGTTCAGCACGATGGCCTCGTCGAAGCCGTTCTCCATGGCCTCGCTCTTGGCCAGGGCGGAGTTAACGTAGATGCCGGTGAGCTTGGCCCGGGCTGGGGCCATGTTGTCGTCCATTCGCCGCCAGGAGGAGACACAGGCTCGGGCGCCCTCTTCGCTTTCAATGTACTTGCCGAAGGGCAGGGCGAATATGGCTAAGGAGTCTTCGATGCCGTGCAGGCGGACGCCGATGCCCAGGGACGATTTATAGGCCAGCGGCCGGACGTAACTGTCCTCCCGGAAACCCTCCTGGCGCAGAAGATCCACCGTGATCGTCACCAGCTCCTCCACGGAATGGGGCAGGCTAATGCGGATGATGCGGCAGGAGCGGAGCAATCGCTCGTAGTGCTCGGCTGGACGAAAAATGTATAGTTGCTCCTCTTTGTCGTTCCAGTAGGCCCGAATGCCCTCGAAACAGCCGGTGCCGTAGTTCAGCCCGTGGGTCATGATGCTGACCTTGGCCTCCTCAATGGGCACGATGGCACCGCCGAAGTAAGCATACCTGGTCATTTTCTGCTCCTTAGCCAAATTTTCACCGGGCACTTGGTGGCTCATGCCACGGCGGACCCGGATACTTAGCCGATGGCTGTCTTCAATGAACGCGCGTTGGCTCGAGAGTTACGATGCCTTCGTGGGAGGCGATCTCTGCCCTGAGCAGGCTCCCCAACCTCATGATGCCTTGGGGTATTTGCTCCAGAGTTGGCAGCGAGAAGTTCAGGCGCATGGCGTTGCGGCCACTGCCGTCGGCGTAGAAGACACTGCCGATGACGTAGGCCACCTTGGCCTCGCGGGCCCGGGGGAACATCTCGACGGTGTCCAGGTAGGCCGGGGCAGTGGCCCACACGAACATGCCACCGGTTGGCTTTGGCCAGTGCACCGCGGCTGGGAAGAACTCGTCCATGGCCGCCAGCATACATTGGCATTTGCGCTGATATTCCTCCCGCACCCGAGCTACGTACTCCTCCAGATAGCCCCGCCGGCAGAACTCGTAGGCAATGTGTTGGGTGAGAGCGGGGGTGCAGAGGTCCGTCGCCTGCTTGGCGATGGCGATCTGGCGCACGAAGGGCTTGTCAGCGATGATCCAGCCCAGGCGGATGCCGGGGGCCAGTGTTTTGGAAAAGGTCCGCAGGTGGATCACCCGGTTGTCGGGGTCCAGGGCCTTCAAGGACGGTAAAGGCTCGCCAGAGAAACGCAAAGCGCCGTAGGGGTCGTCCTCGATGATGAGAAGGTCCCACCGGGCGGCTATCTCCACCAGGCGCTGGCGCCGTTCCATAGAAAGGGTGACCCCGGAGGGATTCTGGAAATTGGGCACTACGTAGAGGAACTTCGGCCGGATGGCCTCCGCTCTCAGTTCCCGCAGTTTCGTCTCCAGGAGGTCCACGCGGAGGCCCTCGTCGTCCAGGGGAATCCCCACTGGTCGGCCCTGGTAGGCATTGAACGCCTGAATGGCCCCCAGATAAGAAGGTGCTTCCAGGAGACAGGTGTCACCCGCATCCAGGAGAACCTTGGCCGCCAGGTCCAGGCCTTGCTGGGAGGCGGAGGTGATGATGATATTCTCCGCGTCACAGAGGACGCCCTCGGCCCGAGACCGTTCAGCCAGGAGTTCTCTCAACTCCCCCAGGCCCTCGGTCTCGCTGTACTGCAGGGCCTTCTTACCTTTTTGTTCCAGTACGAAATCGGTCACCTCTTGGAAGTGGGCGAGAGGAAAAAGGGCCGGGTCCGGCAAGCCTCCGGCGAAGGAGATGATGTCTTGCTTGGAGGCGAGCTTGAGCAGTTCCCGGATCTCCGAGGTCTTCATTCCCCTGGCGCGGGCAGAGTAGAACTCTTGCCACTTGACAGACATTGTTTCCTGTACCTCCTCCTTTATGGCTGCTACACCGCACTGTATGGCTGCTACACCGCACTGTGCCGGTGGGTGGCTTTAAGTAAAACAGGGGCCTCACGGCCAGTGAGAGGTGACTCTAAGGGGATTGGGCGGCGCAAATAGAATGGACAAGTGGTGCTGTCGCGCGCACGAGCGAGCAACCCAAGCTGTCCTCCAAGAGTTCTATGCCCATCGGGCGAGGCTACACTGCACGTACCCAGCTTGAATTATAGCACACCCCAGGCCAAGGGTACAAGCCCCAGGCTAAAGTTGCCGGGAAACGGCCTTCAAGTCGCGCCTGGGGCGGGGGGCGGGCTGGTGGGCGGGGTGGCCGATGGGCATGATGACCACCGGCCGCAGGTGAGATGGCAGCCCCAATGCTCGAGCCGCAGCCCTTTCGTCGAAGGCACCAACCCAGCAGGCACCCAAACCTAAGGCAGTGACGCCCAGGAGCATGTTTTGGGTGGCCGCAGCGGTGTCCTGCAGGCAGTACAGGTGCTCGCCCCGGCTGCCGTAAGCATCCCGGGCTCGCTCCAGGTCGACACAGACGACGATGACCACCGGCGCCTGGGCCACGAAGTCCTGATTTAAGGCCGCCCGGGCCAGGGCATCCTTGATTTCCTGGGACCTGACCACGTAGAAGAACCAGGGCTGGGCATTGCCGGCGGACGGGGCAGCGATGCCCGCCTCCAGGATCCTCTGGACCTGTTCATCGGTCACCGGCCTGTCCGCAAGGTAGCGACGCACGCTGCGCCGTTGGGCGATCACGCTCCACAAGTCCATGGCTCGGCTCCTTGGGCTGATGCCGTCCCCTTTACCCTATACTCTCAGGTCCCACGCTCGTAGCTGCTTGAGCAGACGGTGGTGAGTGAGGTCCAGATGTATTGGCGTTACCGAGACCTTGCCCTCGGCGATGGCCTTGATGTCGGTGCCCCTGGCGATGATGCCGGTGGGCCGCTCGCCGCCGATCCAGTAATACTTCCGGCCATAGGGATCAGTGCGCTCAATGAGCTCGTCCCGGTACACTCTCTTGCCCAGGCGGGTGATCTCCACGCCGTTGATCTTCTCCGACGCTAGATTGGGCACGTTCACGTTCAGGAGCACCTCATTGCCTAAACCATTGTCCAGCACGTGGGCGGCCAGCCGAGCGGCGAAGTCGGCGGCGTAGGCGAAGTTATTGGCTTCGGGGTCCGGCGAATAGTCGACCAGTGACACGGCGATGGCGGGAAGGCCAAAGATGGAGCCCTCCATGGCCGCCGCCACGGTGCCGGAGTAAGTAATATCGTCGCCCAGGTTGGCCCCCTTGTTGATGCCCGACACCACCAGGCCCGGCTGGTCAGGCAAGAAGCCTAGGACCCCGATGGCCACACAGTCCGAGGGTGCGCCGTCGGTGGAATAGCCGTAATCACCGTCGGGCAGCTTGACCTTGTGGATGCGCAGGGGCTTGTGCATGGTCTTGGAATGCCCCGCCGCGCTCCAGTTGTGGTCAGGGGCGATCACCACCACCGTGCCGACCTTGGCCAGGGCCTGCTTGAGAGCGAGTAGCCCCTCGGAGCTGATGCCGTCGTCATTGGTTACGAGGATGTACATCTTGGTTCCTTTGTAGAATAGGAATTACCTTTACTAGTAAAGGATCATCTGATATACTGAGCCGGTTTGCCCAATCCTCCAGATGAAAGGCCTAAGATCGTGCGCCGGCTCTTGGTCGTCCTTGTTGTCCTCCCTGTATTATACAACACCTTGGCAATACCCAGAGCCCTGGCCCGGGCGCCCATATCCTACGATATTCGAGTGGAAATCAACTACGAGGGCGGCTACCTGGTGGCGGTGGAGAAGCTCTCTTATCTAAACGAAACCGGGGCTACCCTGTCGTCGTTGGTCTTCCAGGTACCACCCGCCTATTTCCGTGCCTTTTCCCTCTTCTCTACCTCGGTCAACGATCAGCCGGTGCAAGCGGCCCGGAACGGCTCGCTCCTGGAACTGCCCCTGGAGGGGCCACTGAAGCCCGGGGAGCAGGCCATCGCCATCCTGCGCTTTCGGCTAGATCTGCCACCATCGGATGGCCGCTTCGGCTTCTCCGACGGCATCATAGCCTTGGGCGACTGGTATCCCATGCTATCGGCCTACCGCTCCGGCTGGCTGAGCTACCAGTACGTGGACCTGGGGGACCCCTTTGTGAGCGATGTGGCCGACTACGACGTCTTCGTGGCGACCTCCCAGCCCCTGGTCATCGCCGCCACAGGGGAGACGGTGTCCCAGAGCGGCACGCGCTGGCACTTCAAAGCCACCCGGGTCCGGGATTTTGCCCTGGCCTTGTCCCCGCGTTACTTGACCCTGAGCAAGGTCGTTGATGGGGTCAAGATCACCGTTTATCACCAACCCGAGACGGCAAGAGGCGCCGCCGCGGCCCTGCAAAGGGCCGGAGAGGCCTTGCGTTTTTACAATGCCCGGATCGCTCCTTATCCCTACTCCAACCTGAATCTCGCCCAGACCGGTTACAAGGAGAAGCACCATCCGGCCCAGGAGCACTCGGGGTTAGTCTTCCTGCGCGGCGACGTGATGGAGGAAAATGGCCCGTGGCTGGATATCCTGGTGGCCCACGAGACAGCCCACCAGTGGTTCTATGGGCTGGTGGGCAACGACCAGGTGAGTGACCCCTGGCTGGACGAGGGATTGGTGACCTTCCTGTCGCTGGATTTTATAAAAGAGCGACACCCAGAGCTCTATCGCCCGTTGTGGGAGACCTGGGGGAGCTTCCACGACAACGGGTTCCTGAACCGGCCTATCCTGGCCCATCCCAAGAAAGAGGAATACTTCGACCACGCCTACCGGCAGGGAGCCACGTTCCTGTCAGAGCTCAAGGACCTGATGGGCCCCGCTGCTTTCTATGAGGGCCTGCAGGCCTACTTCGAAGAGAATCGCTACCGGTTGGCCCGGCCCCAGGACCTGCTGCGGGCCATGTACCTGGCCGCTGGCAGGACAGATGTCTTGCCCCTCTACCGGCGCTACTTTGATTTTCCCTTTCTCCGCAATCCCAAGCTGACCGCCCGGGTCATCTTCCCGGCGGAGGCTACCTGGGTGGGGAATGTTACCATTCCCCTGCAGGCAGAGCCGGCTAACGGCAAGCACCGGGTCATGGTCTATCTGGATGGCAAGCTGTTCTTGGAGGAGTCAGGGCTTACGGAGCTGGAGCTGAATACGGGCTCCTTCCCGGAGGGCCGCCACGGTTTGCGCGTGGTCATCACCGACGACGGGCTCTACCGTGTGGAGCAAGAGAGCGCCTTCACCGTGCTTCACCCCACCCCCATGCCAACCCCCACCGCCACGGCCACGCCTGCGCCACCCTTCCAAGCCCTCCCCGCTGTTCGCCAGGGGCAGGTCCCCGTCCTGTGGACGGTGTTGGGCGTGGTGGGCATCGCTGCACTTTTTGGCATCATAACCGCCCTGGCCTCCGTCCGCCGCGGCTTGTAGGGGTGGGCCTGGTGCCTGCCCCTGGTCAAACCCAGGGGCCTGTCCCTGACGCCGGGAACCGCGCGATCGCAAAAACAAGGGTTAGCTCTGCCATCCGGCAGGCGGTCAGGCCGATGGGGAGAGTTGTCTGGAGCTCTTGGGTTTGGGCTGCTCCAGGATGATGCGGATCTTGACCTCGGCGCTCTTGGTCTGGTTGCCCGCAGCATCGAGGGCGATGGCGTAGATGGAATGGACCCCCAGGCCGGGCGAGGCCAGCGGCAGCATGATGTTGTAGGGGGCCACCGTGCTCATGCCCACCAGCTTGCCGTCCAGGTAGAACTCCACCCGATCCATCCTGGCGTTATCGGTGGCGTCGGCCTGGATCCTCAGGTTAGCCGGGTTGCCCGGCTGGAGCGTGAAGGCTTCGTTGTTGTAGGGATAGGCAATCTTCACGGTGGGCGTGATCTTGTCCACGGTCACCGGGACGCTCACGCGCTGGAAGTTGCCGTTTCGCATCACGCTTAACTGTAGCGAGTAAAGCCCATCCTTGATCCCGCTGGTGTCCCAGGTCTCCAACTGGCCGTTGTCTACCTGGTTGGAATGCGAAGGGCCGATGGGGGTCCAACCGGTCGGGTTTAAACCCTCGCCGAACTCCACCTGGAAGAATTGGAAGCCATCGCCCTTGGCGTTGCCCACGATGGGCACGGTTTGGGTGACATAGGAGAAGGCTTTGGGGCTGATGATGGCCACGTCGCCCCCGGTAGGGTTGGGGTTGTTGCGCTCGCTGTACTCGGTGGGCGGCTGGGGTATCTTGTTCTCCCGGACCCAGTCGGCGGCTTCGGGCGGGTAGATCTCGAATACCTTCTCTTCGATGTCTTCGGGAGGCGTGTAGGCCGTAGCCAGCTTGCCATTGGCCTTGTCGATCTTGAAGGCCTGGTGGATGGTGCATTCGGTGGTGGGGGCAGTGCCCTTGATGAAGATCTCGGTGGTCTTGTTGGGGCAGTACCTGGTGGGTAACTGTCCGGAAACGGCGCAGACCTCTTTGCGCTCCATCCCTGGAGGCTCCTGGAAGTTCAAGATGGGTTTACCCTTTAAGACCTCCTCCATGAAGGCGTTCCAGATGGGTGCCGCTGCGGTGGAGCCATAGCTCTGGCGCATGGGCTGGTTGTTGGAGTTGCCCACCCATACCCCGGCGGCCAGGTCCGGGGTGTAACCCACGGTCCAGTTATCCCGCCAGTCGGTGGTGGTACCGGTCTTGGCCGCTGCTGGCCGGGAGAGCTTGAGTGGGCTGTTCCAGCCGAAGAAGGCGGACCGGGCGGCATTGTCGGAGAGGATACTGTTGATCAGGTATGCCAGTTGAGGCTTCAACACCTCCTTCCTCTGAGGCTCCTTGTATTCGTCGATGACGTTGCCGTCAGAATCCAGCACTTTCAGGATGGCCGCCGGATCCAGCTCCCGGTGGCCAGCCATGCGCTCCTGGAAAGGCCGGGGTTGGCCAGCCATGACCCCATTGTTGGCGAAGACGCTGAAGGCATATACCTCGTCCAGAAGCTTCACCTCACCCCCACCCAGGGTAATGGACAGACCGTAGAAGCCCTCCCGGTTCAGGGTGGTGATGCCCAGGCGGTGAGCCATGGCAATGACGTCGGCCACCCCGGAGTATTGGGTCACCTTCACCGCCGGCCCGTCCTCGGAATAGGCCAGGGCATTGCGCAGGCGCAGGGGGCCTCGCCATTTGCCATCCACGTTTTCGGGGATGTACGGTGGGTTCGGGAAGTCATTGAAAGAAGTACGCACGTCCATGACCATGGTGGCTGGGGTCCACCCTTTGGCGAAGGCGGTGACGTAGGCGAAGGGCTTGAACGACGATCCCGGCTGGCGCTCGGAGATGGCCACGTTCACCTGGCCGTCGATGCTTTTGTCGTAGTAATCCACGCTGCCCAGCATGGTCAATATCTCGCCGTTTCTGGGATCGATGGCCACCAGGGCGGCGTTGTGGGCGTTGTGCTCTTTTGCCAGTTTTTGGATCTTCTCCCGAGCCACCCTTTCAGCCACCTTCTGCATATCCAGGTCCAGGGTAGTGATGATGGTGAGGCCACCTCGGGTCACCAGGTCCGCGCCGTATTTCTTCTCCAAAAGGTCCCGGACGTAGAACACGAAGTGGGGAGCTTCGATGCCGAATTGTTCCTTCTGGCTGGCGTAGCGCAGCGCCTCGTTCTTGGCCTTGAAGGCCTGCTCCGGAGCGATGTATCCCTCCCGCGCCATGGCGTCCAGCACGATGGCCTGGCGCTTCTTGGCCTGTTCGGGGTTGGTCAATGGCGAGTTCCAGGCCGGAGCCTGGGGCAAGGCGGCCAACATGGCGCTCTCGGCCAGGCTCAAGTCCTTGGCCTGCTTTCCGAAGTAGCTCTCCGCTGCTGCCTCCACCCCGTAGGCCATGTTGCCATAGTAGATCTCGTTCAGGTACATCTCCAGGATCTGGTCTTTGCTGTACCGGCGGGTGATCTCCAGGGCCAGGATGATCTCCTTAGCCTTACGATTGTAAGCGTCAATGCCTACCCGCAGGCCCCGCTCCTCAGGCGGAATGAGCACGTTCTTGACCAGTTGCTGGGTGATGGTGGAGCCCCCTACCAGGGGCCCCTCGCCCCCTATCCCCAACACCGACATCCCTGCTCTGATCAGGCCCCGGTAATCGACCCCGGGGTTGGTATAGAAGTCCTTATCCTCTGAGGCGATGGTGGCATCGCGCAGGTACTTGGGCATTTCGGATAAAGGGACAGTGGTGCGTTTGCCACCGTGGGGGTCGAAGATCTCGTAGAGGAGATGGCCATTGCGGTCGTAGATCTTGGTGGTCTTGAAGGCGGAGGTCTGTTGGCCGACGCTCTCAGGGGCCGGCAGGTCCTTGGCGAAGTAGGCATAGACCCCAGCTACGGCGCCCACCCCGGAGGCTAGGGCAGTGGTGGCCAGGAGGGAGGTGCCCAGCATCACCAGGAGGGCGATGGTGAGGATCAGCCTCAGGGGGCCTTTCTTGTGGTTCCTACGCCTCTGGCGGCGCAGCAAGACGATCTCGGCCGGTGAAAGTCTCTCTCTCATTGACTCGATATTTGATCCCAGGATGGTTCTTTACAAACTCTGGACATTAACTCACCTTTGGCAGCTCGATGGTTGGCATCAGCGGCGGTGCAGCCTGGCCTGGCTTCCTCACTACCCAGACCATCTCTGTGGAGCTCTGGTCGAAGGGTCGCCGGTCGAACCCGCCGTACAGGTCCACGATCTCGTATCCCACATTCTTCAGAAGGAGCTGCATCTCGTAGCGGTAAATGTAGCGAAGTTTCATGTCCCGGTAGGTCCGCCTGGTCACCTCTCCCTGGGCATTCAGTTCGTCGTAGATGTACCTGGCGTTGATCACCTGGTTGTAGCTGTCGTAGCTGGTCAGCCCCCAGGTGACGGTAGTACGATTGGTGTACGGGTCGGTGACGTCCCCCACGTGCCTGGGCTGGCTCCAATCGCTGGTCATTCCTCGCACGTCGGGGACGAAGATGTTGAAGATGAGGCGGCCCTGGTCCTTAAGGTTTTGCCGGATGTTAATCAACGCGCGCTCCAGGTCTTCCAGGGTCAGCAACTGCAGGAGTGAGCGATGGGGGACGATGATCAGGTCAAACCGGCGGCGCAGCGAGAAATCGCGCATGTCCGCCAGGCGGAAGTGAAGCTTGCCGGGAAAGGGCTTGAGCTTCTCAGCCTTTTCAGTGGCCACCATCAGCGACTCGGTGGATGAATCCACGCCCCATACATCCACCCCGGCCTGGGCGATGGGGATGGTGACGCGGCCGGTGCCGCAGGCCAGCTCCAACACCGGCGGTGTGGCCCTTTTAGCCTCTTCCACGTAGAAGTCCACGTCGCCTTCCAGGCCGTTGGTCTGCAGGTCGTAGGCCTCGGCAACGGCACTATACTCGCTCACGGCGCACCTCACAATCCCAATGCGGGCGCGATCTGCAGCATGGCCTTCAGTCCGATGGTGGCCAGTTCCTCCAGGGTCAGGCCGATTTCCCCGCAGGTCAGGATCTCCTCCCGGCGCACCCCCCGGGCGAAGCTCTTTTCTTTGAAGCGATTCAGCACGAATTCCGGCGTGACGATGGAGAGCTTCTTCTCCGGACGGATCAGGGCAGCAGCGGTGATCAGGCCGGTGAGCCCCTCGCAGGCGTATAGTGCTTGGTCCAGGAGCGAGAGCCTGGGTTCCCCGTGGGCGTCGTTATGAACCTTGACCGCATAAACGACCCTGGGGTCCACGCCGTGCTGGGCCAGCATCTGGGCGCCCACCAGGGAGTGCCGGGTGGGCTCATCTTTGGTTTGGGCGTAGTCTACATCGTGCACGAGCCCGGACAGCCCCCACAGCTCCTGGTCCTCTCCGAAGTGCCGGGCCAGGGCCTGCATCACCGCTTCGGCAGCCAGGCAATGCTTGACCAGGTTGGGATTCCCCAGGCTCGCCTCTACCAGGGCCAGGGCCTCTTCCCGGTTCATCGCTGTGTACTCCTCGGCTGCGGCGCTGCCTGGCGTGCCTTAATGGCTTTGTCCGCCTGGTCGCTGGCCCAGAGCATTTTCTGGGAGTCGAGGTAGCGCTTGACCTGAGGGCTCTTCAACTGTTGGTCCAGCCACTGGGCGAACGCCTGATCCACCATGCTCTCCCAGTCCTCGTCGGTGAGCGGGTAGCTGGGGTCCTTCTCGTCCAGTTTGATGATGTGAAAACCGAAGGTCGTGGATATCACCTGGCTGAGTTGCCCGGGGGCCAGGGCGAAGGCAGCGTTCTCGAACTCAGGCACCGTGCGGCCCCGGGGGAACCAGCCCAAATCCCCGCCCTTGTCCTTATTGGAGTCATCGGCAGAGTACTCCTTGGCCAAGGCATCGAAGCTGGCGCCTGACTGAAGCTTGGCCAGGACCTCCTTGGCCTTGTCTTCTTCCTTCACCAGGATATGGCGGGCATGGACCTGCTCGGCCACCTTGGGAACAGTTGCTCCCATGGCCTCCCGGAGCTTGTCCCGATAGAGCCCCGGCTCTACGTTCCACTGGCGATATTCGCTATCGGAGATCTTGGTGTCAGCCAGGTAGCTTTTGTAGTTCTCCTGCCATTTGTTGGCCGGGATCGGTGTAGCGGTGGGCGTCCCCGTCGTAGCCGTCACCGGCTCGGCCTGGGTGGGCTGGAAGCGATCCATTATCGCCCTGGTCACCCCCTCCGTGGTCAGGGTGATATTCCGGCGTTTGGCCTCTTGTCTGATCAGCTCGTTGACGATGAGCTCTTCCGGCAACTGGGTGTTCACGCCATACAACTGGCCCTGGACCTGCTGGAGCTGCTGCGCCACCAGTTGGCGCATCATGGCGTTCTCCGGATCGTCCCCGGCGTAGCGGCTGCCCAATTCCTGAAGGTAAGCCATCTGCATGGTGAGCTCCCATCGTCTGTAGGTGAGGATCTTGGCATAGGTGCCCAGGCTGACGGTGGTGCCATTGACGTTGAGTATCGCCTCGTTTGGCTTAGCGATAAATTCTCGAAAGTAGCCAAACCCCAGAACCCCTATCAGCAGAGCCACCACCACGGCCACGAAGACCTTGGCCAGAAGCTCCTGTCTTTGCTCCTTCTGCCACCGGGACAGTTGCTTTTTGGTCATGGGAGGCGGGGTAATGGGCTTCTGCGCCTTCTTCTTTGCCACTCGGTCCATACCTCCGGTCTAGAGGCCGAACAAGTAAACGAGCAGACGAGGGGCTCTCGCTCTCGCCTGCCCGTTTTGGATGTGCCCAGGGATACTTTCGCGCCGCTCTACTGGCCACGTATATGCTCTGCAGTGTAAGGAAGGAGTGCCACATGCCGGCCCCGCTTCAAGGCTACGGTGAGGGTCCGCTGATGTCGGGCACAGGTGCCAGTCTTACGCCGCGGCTCGATCTTGCCGCGATCGGAGATGAAGCGGCGCAGACGGGTCACGTCCTTATAGTCAATATCGTCGACCTTGTCCACGCAAAAGCCACACACCTTGCGATGGGGGATGTATTTGGGCTTGCCGCCCTGTCGGCGAGCCCCGGTTGGTCTCCTGGTGGGCCTTTTCGCTGCTCTTTTGGCCAAGTCATCGCTCCTGAAACTGAATTAATCGAGTTGAATCTTGGCCCGGGCTAGAAGGGTATCTCCCCGGGCTCGATCTCCTCACCGCCACCAACGGTCTCCTCTTCGACCGCGGTGCCCTTGGGTTTGCTCAGAAAGACCACGGTGTTGGCAACGACGTCGAAGGCCTTGTGTTTTTGCCCGTCGGGGC
>JACQYG010000054.1 GCA_016208345.1 Chloroflexota bacterium | reverse complement strand
GGGGCGAAGCCCCCTTTTGTGACCTGGTTAGGGGGGCGAAGCCCACTTTTATGACCTTCCATCAGTACATACTCATTCACACTATTCGCCCGCCCTCAGTCTAGGATTGAAGACCTCCTCCAGGGAGCGAGTCATGGAGACCAGCACAAGCTGGAAGATCGCGATGGCCGTGACCGGCGCCATGATGTAGTAGATGCTATCCTTAAAAAAGATGGCCCCTCGCGTCCAGGCCAGATTGATCATCAAGCCCCAGTTGTTGCCGGAGAAGGGCACCAGTCCCAGGAAGAACATACCCACCTGAGCGTAAATGGCCGCCGTCATGGCGAAGATCATGCTGATGGCGATATAGCTCATCATGTTGGGCAGTATCTCCGAGAAAACAACGTGCCTCGTCCCCAGGTCCAAGGCCACGGCCGCTTCCACGTAGTCCCGTTCCTTGAGCGAGAGCACCTGGGAGCGCACCGCCCGCAGCAGGCTGGGCCAGGCCAAGAGGGCGATGATCAAGGCGAGCATCCACACGGTGTTGAGGCGTACGAAGCCGGCCAGAACGACCAGGAGTGGGAAATGGGGGATGGTCAGCACAATATCGGTAAGACCCATCACCGCCGAGTCAAAGGCGCCGCCCACGACGGCACTCAAGGAGCCCAGGGAAACGGCGATGAAAGTCGAGATCAGGCCGGCGAGAAAGGCCACGGTGAGGAGATCCTTCCCGCCGTGGACGATCTGGGACCAGATGTCCCGCCCCTGGTGGTCCGTGCCCAGGGGATGTCCCCAGGAGGGGGGCTGATAGATCTGGGCCACCTTGGTCTCCGTGTCCAGGGGGATCAGCGAGGGCCCGACGAAGGCCAAGAGGATGAAGAAGACCAGCCCCAGGAAGCCCAGGAAGCCGATGCGGTTGCGGGTCAGGAGCCTCAGGGATGTCACGCTCTCTTTCAGAAGATCCCTGGTCGTGGCGGCCATGCTCTCCATTGGTCTATTCCCCTCCAGTGATGCGGATGCGGGGATCCAGCCGACTATAAAGGAGATCGGCCAGGAGATTGGCCAGGACGACGGCGGTGGCGATCACTAGAAAAACCCCCTGCATGACCGGATAGTCTCTGGCATTGATGCTGTTGATGAGAAGTAAGCCCACGCCCTGGTAGACGAAGATGCTCTCAATGAGCACCGAGCCACCCACGATGAAGCCGACGCTGATGGTGAGTTGAGTAAACAGCGGAAGGGCGGCGTTACGGCCCACGTAGGCCGTGGTGATCCGTCGATCCGACAACCCCCTGGCCCTGGCCACAGTGACATAGTCCTCCTCCAGGGTGCTAATGGTGCTGCTTTTCATCAGGAGCATCCAGCCACCGATGGTGGTCAGCACGTAGGTGGCGATGGGCAGCGCGGCGTGAAAGAAGATGTCGCCGATGAAGTGCGGGCGCAATCCCGGTTGAATGCCCGGCGACATCGAGCCCCGCATGGCGGTGATGGGAAGCAGTTTCCATTGGACGCCCAGGAAGACTACCAGCATCATCGCCACCAGATAGTTGGGCACCGAGCTCATGATCGAGGCGAAGGCCGAGAGGACATGATCCAGGGGGGATTCGCGCCAGTAGGCCATGAGCATTCCCAGGACAACACCCAGGGTGAAACTGATCAGGAGCGATACGCCCACGCTGAAGATCGTCCAGGGAAGGAACTTGACGATGATGCTCGCTGCGGGCGTTCCCTTGGAACGATAGGAGGTGCCCAGGTTCCCGTGGAGAAGGTTACCCAGGTAGTCAAAGTACTGCTGGTACATCGGAGCGCTCAGGTCGATGGCCAGCAGTGCAGCGGCCTGGTTCCTGGCCTCATCGTAGGCCATGCCGTACTGGGCGATCATCTCCTGGATGTACACGTCGACGGGGTTTGCCGGCATCAGCCGGATGATGAAGAAAGTCAGGGAGGTGACGAAGAAGATAGTGAAGGCCGCCTTGAGCACCTTGCGGAATAGGTAGTTGGAAACAACCGAGTTGATGAGCCTGGCAATGCCTCGAGCAGCAGACGCGGCCATGGGAAACGTGGTGGACATGTTCAAGGCCCATCCCCTCGATTTTCGATTTGCAATCCCCACCCCGGCCCTCCCCGTCGACGGGGAGGGTGAGGGTGGGGTCCGCAATCCACGTCGGTGTCCCCTAGGTGCTGGCGGGGACTGTGGGGCGGCAATCGCACACCATAACCCAAAACAGTCTATCCCAAGCCCACCCAAAAGTCAAGGTAATCGGGGGTGGCGCCACTCACACTATAGACAAAAGGGGGCTTTGCCCCCTAACCTCCTCAAGCCATGCTCAACCTTTCAGCGCCCCGATGCGGATGCCCGCCATGAAATAACGCTGGAAGGCAAAGAAGAAGATGATCATGGGGATGGCCGCCATGGCAGCGCCAGCCATCAGCAGGCCGTAGTTGGTGCCGAACTCGCTACGGTACACGAAGCTCAGACCCACCTGGAGGGTGTAGTATTCCTGCTTCTGCAGCACCACCAGCGGCCACAGGAAGGCATACCAGTAACGCTGGAAGGCAAAAATGGCATTGACGGCCAGGGCCGGCGCGGACAGAGGCAGGATGATCCGGGTGAAGATGTTGAGCTCTGAGGCTCCATCGATGCGCGCTGCCTCCTCCAGCTCTGAAGGCAGGGTCTGAATGAACTGCTTCATGAGAAAGATGCCGATGACATCGGCCAGGCCAGGGAGGATCACCGCCCCGTAGTTGGAGGCGGCCTCCACGATGACCGAATACTGGGGCCAGCCTGCCGTGATCTCCGTGAGCACCCGACGCATGTCGCTGATCATGATGTACAGGGGCACCAGGGTCACCTGGCCGGGGATCATCAGCGCGGCGATGACCAGCCAGAAGAGGACCCGGCTTCCCGGGAATCGGCGTTTGGCGAAGGCATAGCCACTCATGGCATCGAAGAGCACGTGCAGCCCCATAGTCACCAGGGCGATGAACAAGGTGTTAGCGCCCCAGCGCCAGATGTTGGGCGCCGCCTTCACCACCAAGTGGAAGTTCTCCAGGCTGGGGTTCTTGGGGATGAGCTCCGGCGGGAGTTTAATCACCTCGCTGCCCGGCGTGAAGGCGGTGTTGAACATCCAGTACAGCGGGAACAGGCTGACGAGGGCGTCCATGGTCAGCAAGCCGTAAATGAAGGCTGTCATGGCCAGCCCCGAGGTCAGGCGTTGCCGCGCCGTCCGGCGCTGACTTAAAGTCACAGGCATGGGCTCTCCCGCATCCCTTGGGGTTTCGTTAGTACTCGACCTCTGTGCTCAGGAGCTTAAACTGCACGGCAGAGAACGCAGCGATGATGACAAAGAGCACCAGGGCCTCCGCCGAGGCTTTGCCGAAGTTGAAGTCGCTGAACGCAGTGGCGTAGATGAGCTGCACGATGGTGGTCGTGGCGTTAATGGGCCCGCCGCCGGTCATGATGAACACGCGGTCGAAGACCTGGAAGGCGGCGATGGTGTAGATGACCGTGAGATAGAGGGTGGTGGGCTGGAGAAGCGGAATGGTGATGTGCAACCACTTGCGCACTGCGCTGGCTCCCTCCACCTCGGCTGCCTCGTAGAGTTCTCGGGGGATGGAGCCGATGGCCGCTGAGTAGAGCACCACGCCGCTGCCGGGGACGATGAGGATAGTGCTCAGGATCACGCTCCACAAGGCGATCTTGGGGTCCACCAGCCAGCGCAGCGGCTCCACGTGGGCCAGCCCGAGCAGCCAGTTGAAAAACCCGTAGTCGGGGTTGAAGATCCAGATCCAGACCAGGGAGATGATGACAATGGAGGTCACGTAGGGCAGGTAGAAGGCTCCACGGTAAAGGGACTGGACGCGATTGTCCAGTGGCTGGAGCAGGCCGGCCACCACCAGGGCGGTCACGATCCAGACCACAACCACCACCACAGCATACAAGACTGTGTGTTCCATGGTGTACCAGAACAGTTTTGAACTCAGGCCAAAGAAGATGTCCTGGAAGTTCCGCAACCCCACCCATTTGCTGCCCTTAAGGGCCCATTCCTGAAAGGCCAGGAGAAAAACACGGAACACGGGATAGAGCAGGAAGATAAAGAAGAAAAACATGCTGGGAGCGATGAAGAAATAGCTCCACTTGTAGCGGTTCCAAGCCGAAACCAAAAACCCCAAGGGGCCTCCGGAGACGGCGGCGGCTTGAGGAGCTTTGATCATATAGTCGGCCTTTCTCTCAACGGTGAGTGGTGGCCTTGGACGATACCCCGAGGGCCAGAGGCCCATCGGGGGCCCCAGAGATACCAAATTGGGATGGGCAGCGGTCCTAGCGCCGCCCATCCCAAAGTCAAACTTCGTAAGGCGAGCCGAGCCTGCCTACTTGTTGATCTCGTCCAGGGCCTTCTGGTAGGGCACGGCGATCTCGTCCATGGCTGCCTTGGCCGACTTCTGGCCCAGGATCACCGACTGCAGGGCAGCCACGAACTGAGTGTTCTGAATCTCGTTGGGGACTTCTGTCGGCGGCTCGTAGACGCCATATTGCACTGCCTTGGCTACCAGCGAGAAGTAAGGGTCCTGGTCCAGGTTCTTGTTGGACCGTCGCAGTCCTGGGGCAAGCTGGTAGCCCGGGATGTCGATGCCGATCTGGCTACCGGTGAGGTACTTGGCCAGGGCGTGGGCCGCAGCCAACTTGTCCTTGTCCGGCACGTCCACCACGGCATAGAGGCCAAAGGCGCCGTTGGTTACCGGCTTGCCCAGCTTGCCCGTCGGGATCGGCAGCACAGCCAGGGGGAATTTGTCATTGACCAGGGTGCGAATGAAGCCCGGCGTGCTGATGTCCATGGCCACCGTCTTGTTCTTCTGAAACTGGCTCTGCACCGTTGCCTGGTCGGCCACGCCGAAGTCTGGCGGCCCCACCTTGTACTTCAGGTTAAGGTCGGTGTACTTCTCCAGAGCGGAGATGAACTCCGGCTGGTTGGCAGTGAATTTCTTGCCGTCAGGGCTGAGGATGCGGCCACCGTCGATGTATAGCATAGGCCAATACTCCACCGCGCCGGCCTTGGCCGAGGCGGTCACCCCGTAGACCTTGGTGCCGTCAGCGCGAGTGAAGGTCAGCTTCCGAGCGGTCTCCACGAACTGCTCATAGGTCCAGTCGCCTTTAGGCAGCTCGACGCCGCGCTCCTTGAAGATGTCCGTATTGGCCAGGATAGTGATAGCGGTCACCCACAGGGGCCAGGCATAGACCTTGCCTTTGTAGCTGGCGATGTCAAAGGCGCTCTGGTAGAAGTCGGCCTTGTCCTCAGCGGTCAAGTAAGGCGTGATCTCCGAGAGAATGCCCTGCTTGGCATAGCGAGGCAGGTTGGGGCTGGTGACCCGGAAGATGTTGATGTTGGCCTTGGCCGCCAGGGCCGCCTCCAGCTTCGTGTCGCCCTCAGCGGTCCAGGGGATGCCCACGATCTCCACCTTAACGTTCGGGTTGGCCTTCTGGAACAGCTCAATTGCCTTGGCGGTGGTCACTGAACCGGCATCGGTGCCACCAGCCACGTAGCCGCGCTGGTAGAACACGATGGTGGTCACCTTGGGCGTCGCCGTAGGCGGAGGGGTGGTAGGGGCAGCGGTGGCCTTGGGCGGCGTGGTGGGCACCGGCGTGGGACCGCAGCCGATGGCCAAGGTGGTGAGGATGACCACCCAGAGCACGAGGGGAAATAACTTGTTCATGTGGATACCTCCTTTTTTTACAATACCAGTCACCATGATCCAGTTATCATAACCAGCTCAAACAGAAAAAAAGCTCCAGCACTCACCTCCTTTGTCGGGTAAGAGTATTGAATTCAACACTCTCAGGTCTCAGGGTTGGACGGCGAGGCAGCGAAGAGATAGCCGGGCTCGCAGCCAGATGGAGACGCGTGGATCGGGACGACGACCACTGCACCGGCCGCATTATATGGGAACACCTAATGGATGTCAAGAAAGGCGCGGTGAGCCAGCAACCCCGGGGTTCCCAAGGGGTTAGAGGCCCCTTGGGTGTCGTCCACCTCTCCCCAGAGATCGTACTCCATGGCCTTCGTGATCAGGACCGGCACGATCTCCCCCGCCCTGGCCCGTCCCGTGACGAATACCAGGCCATCCACTTCGGGGGCATCGCGGAAGGAACGGCCCACCAAAAGCGACGAACCGTGATCGGAAGCCGACCGCTTCCCGGCAGGCTCCTGCGCACCTTCGACCAGCACCTCGAGCGTTTTCCCCGCCCTTTTGCGGTTGTTCTCCAGGGAGATCCGTTGCTGCAAGGCCATGGCGCGGTGGTGGCGCTCCTCTTTCACCTGTCTGGGGACCTGTTCTGGCATGGTCGCCGCTGGAGTGCCCTCCTCTTGGGAATAGGTGAAGATGCCAACCCGATCGAAACGCATCTCTTCGATAAAGTCCAGGAGTGTCTGAAACTCCTCCTCTATCTCCCCGGGGTAGCCCACGATGAACGAAGTCCGCAGGGCAATGTCCGGCATGGCCTCCCGCAGGTCGGAAATCAGCCTCCTGATCCTTCCCACATTGTGGGGCCGGGCCATACGTTTAAGGGTATCAGGGTGAGCGTGCTGTAGCGGCAGGTCCAGATAGTGGCAAACCGGCCGGTGTCTGGCCATCGTTTCGATGAGGCCAGGCGTGATGTGCTGTGGATAGGCATACATGAGACGCAGCCAGGGGAGCTCCGGCACGCTGTGAAGTAGACGCACGATGAGCTCGGCCAGCCCGTCTTTCTCTCCCCGATCGCTGCCGTAGGCCGTCGTGTCCTGGGCAATCAGGACGATCTCCTTCACCCCACCGGCAACCAGTTGGCAGGCTTCCCGGAGCACCTGTTCCCGGGGCTTGCTCCAATAGGGCCCCTTGATCTGGGGGATCACACAGAAGGCGCAAGGGGCATTACAGCCGTCGGAGATCTTCAGGTAGGCTGAAGGGGTTAGCGGATAGGGGCCAGGGGCCAGCGGTTTTTCGACCGCTAACCCATAGCCGTTAACCCTCAAAAAGTCAACGATTTCCGGCCAATGTCGCGTGCCGATTACTCCATCGATCTCCGGGATTTCACGCTGAAGGTCTGCCTCATAGCGCTGGGCCAGACAACCCGCGGCGATCAGGGCCTGGCCGGGGCGTTTGAGCAGTGCCGCCTGAACCAGGGCATCGATGGACTCCTCCTTGGCCACGTCAATGAATCCGCAGGTATTGAGGATGATCACGTCAGCAGCCTCGGGCTTCGGGGCCTGCTCGTACCCTGCCTCCAGAAGAAGCCGCTGCATTCCCTCCGAATCCACCACATTCTTCGGACAGCCCAACGTTGAAATGTGAAATCGCATACCTCTATGTTCCCAGAGCCTTCTCTTTTCCGCATCCTACTGCTAGTTGGACCAGTTCTCCCTGCAATGACCACGGGCTGGTCCTGGTAATTTTCACCGTCACCAGCCTCCCGGTCCAATCCCCTTCGTCTTGGAAGAAAACGATCTTGTCCGTCCTGGTACGGCCGGTCCACTTCCCCTTGGCCTGGCGTTCCACCAGCACCTCGACCTCCTGGCCCGACAACCGAGAGTTGATCTCCGTGGCGATGGCGGTTTGCAGCTCCTCCACCAGCGCCAGCCGCCGCTTCTTCTCCTCCGAGGGCACGTCGTCCGGCATCCTCGCCGCCCTGGTGCCGGGGCGCGGCGAATAGGCGGCCACGTGGACCAGGTCGAATCGAATTTCCTGAAGCAGGGCAAACGAGCGGTAGAACTGAGCCTCCGTCTCCCCGGGGAACCCCACGATGAGATCGGTGGTCACGGAAATGCCAGGCACATGCTCTCGGACCTTGTCCACCAGCTTTCGATATCCGTCCACCGTATAGCCCCGGCCCATGCCTTGCAAAACAGCATCGTCTCCCGATTGCACCGGAAGGTTGATGCTCTCACACACCTTGGGCAGGGAAGACATGGCATCGATGAGCCTATCGCTTATGTCCTTGGGATGAGACGTGAGAAAACGAATCCGCCAGAGCCCTGGGATATGGTGCAAGGCAGATAATAGGTCAGCCAGGTCCGGCCGGCCCGGCAGGTCATGGCCATAGGAGTCCACGTTCTGCCCCAGCAGGGTCACCTCCCGCACGCCCCGCCGTGTCCAGTTTTCCACCTCACACACGATCTCCGGCAGGGGCCGGCTCACCTCGCGGCCCCGGCGAAACGGCACAATACAATAGCTACAGAAGTTGTCGCAGCCGTAGATGATCGGGATGTACTTAACGGGGCCCGCCGTGGCCGCGCCCTTGACCACCGACTCCGTGGGCTCCTGCAGGCTGTGTTCAGGGTCCGTGGCTTCCTCTCTTGACAAAAGGGGGCTTCGCCCCCCTAACCCCCCGGTCGCAAAGGCTGCTCCAGTTTGGCTCAATCCGGGTTCGGTCAGTCGGAGGCCTTGGCGCTCCTCCACCATCTCTAAGAAGGATGCCGGTTTCAAGACGTTTAAAAACGCGGCCACGTGGGGATAGCGGCCCCTCAGCTCGCGGGGATCACCGCCCACCATGCAGCCCATGAGCGCGATCAACGTATCGGGACGCCGCATCTTCAGGCTCTTCAAGGAGCTGAGCCGCCCGTGTACCCGTTCCTCCGCGCTTTGTCGGACGCTGCACGAGTTCAGCACCACCACATCTGCCACCTCCAGGGACAGCGCGGGCACGAGCCCTCTTTCCTCTAGGAGGCTCGCCAGCCTTTCCGAGTCGGCCTTGTTCATCTGGCAGCCGATGGTCCAGATATGGTAAGTACGCACAACCCTCCCTCACATTTTACTAGTAAAGAAAGAAACTTTGACAGTATACCAAAGGCTTGGAAACGCCGTCAAGGCTCACCCCCAACCTGATTGACTTATGGCCAGGTGAATTGTATAATCCTTGGCACGACTGGCAACATAACGAGGGCGGGGAGAAACCTGGTTTCTAAGCGGATAGAGATGATGATAGGAGACAGGACAGATGCCATCCCAGTCGAGGCTGGTAGAGCTCAGGGAGCTTAGAGATAGAGCGAAGCTTGGCGGCGGGCTCAAACGCATCGAGCTGCAGCATGCCAAGGGCAAGCTCACGGCAAGGGAGAGGCTGGCCTTGCTTCTGGACGATGGCAGCTTCCAGGAGTTGGACGCCTTCGTCACCCACCGCGTGACCGATTTCGGCCTGGCCGACAACCGTCCCCTGGGCGACAGCGTGGTCACCGGTTGGGGTACCATTGACGGACGCCTGATCTACGTCTTCTCCCAGGACTTCACCGTCTTCGGCGGCTCCCTCTCCGAAGCCCATGCCGAAAAGGTTTGCAAGATCATGGATTTGGCTATCAAGAACGGCGCTCCGGTCATCGGGCTTAACGATTCCGGCGGCGCTCGAATTCAGGAAGGCGTGGTCAGCCTGGGCGGATATGCCGATATATTCCTGCGCAACACGCTGGCCTCCGGCGTCATCCCTCAGATCTCCGCAGTCATGGGCCCCTGTGCCGGCGGTGCGGTTTACTCACCGGCCCTGACCGATTTCATTCTGATGGTGAAAGGCTCCAGCTACATGTTCGTGACCGGGCCGGACGTGGTGCGGGCGGTGACCCATGAGGACGTGACCTTTGAGACCCTGGGCGGAGCCATGGTCCACAACGCTCAAAGCGGCGTGGCCCACTTCGTCGCGGAAGACGAGCAGGAGTGAATGTAAACCATACGCCGGCTCTTGAGTTTCATCCCCCAGAACAATCTGGAAGACCCACCACGTTCTGAGCTCTCCGACGACCCCCTGCGCATGGACCAGGAACTGGACCAGGTGATCCCCGATAGCCCCATCAAGCCCTACGAGATGCGGGACATCATCCATCGGGTAGTGGACCATGGCGACTTCCTGGAGGTCCAGGAACATTGGGCCCAGAACATCGTCGTGGGCTTCGCCCGGCTGGGCGGCCGATCCATCGGCGTGGTAGCCCAACAGCCGAATGTTTTGGCCGGGGTTTTGGACATCAACTCCGCCGTCAAAGGGGCTCGCTTCGTCCGCTTCTGTGATTGCTTCAACATACCGATCATCACCTTCGTGGACGTGCCCGGCTTCCTGCCCGGGGTGGGACAGGAGCACGGGGGGATCATCCGCCACGGTTCCAAACTGCTCTACGCCTACTGCGAGGCCACAGTGCCCAAGATCACCGTCATCACGCGCAAGGCCTATGGCGGGGCCTACGACGTCATGAGCTCCAAACACGTACGTGGCGACATCAACTACGCCTGGCCCACGGCCGAGATCGCGGTCATGGGTCCGGAGGGGGCAGTGAACATCCTGTTCAAAGAGGAGATAGAAGCATCGCCCACCCCAGAGGAAACCCGCCAACGCCTGATCCAGGAATACCGTGACAAGTTTGCCAACCCCTACATGGCCGCAGCCCGCGGCTACATCGACGACGTCATTGAACCCCGGGAGACCCGCCCCAAGCTGATCAAGGCTTTGGAGATGCTCAAGAACAAGCGCGACACCAACCCGCCCAAGAAACACGGGAACATCCCGC
>JACQYG010000053.1 GCA_016208345.1 Chloroflexota bacterium | reverse complement strand
ATGGTCTCTGATCCCTTGGCCTCCGGCCGAGCCAGGGCCCGCAAGGTTACCGCATGCCCCCGCTCGTCAGCCTGGGTCTCGGCAGCGATACGGGAGCTCTCAGCATCGGCCAGGCCAGCGCCGTAGCCGGCCACCGCCCCTTTCTCCAACGCCTCCCACTGGCGAAAAACCCGCTTCTGTCCACCCAGGCGGACGAGGAGCCCTAGCCAGCGGGCCCGCCAGCCCGAAGGCGGTGGAGGTAGCTCCCCGCCTGACTCTCGGATCCGGGCCTCCCAGCGGGCCGCGTGGCGCCGCTCGGCATCTCGCATCTCCAGGAGCAACCGGCGGCTGCGCTCGTCCATGGCGGCCTGGGCCAGCCGCTCGTAGGTCTGGGCGGCCTCCATCTCATCCCGCCAGTATCCTTGCAGGCGGGCGCTCTCGTCTGTCATCGCATCGCCTCCGCTTCGATCTCTTCAGGTGTTCTCCCTGGACGCGGGCAATGCCTCAGCCACGGTCGCCGCTCCACTCCAGATTATCTCTCATGAGTTTCTCCAAGTCTATTCTCTCTAACCCGTTCTTCCAAGTAATGGTAATAGACACTTCTTAAATAGATTGCGTCGTCGAATTCTTTCAGGGTCTTTACCTGGAAAGCAGCCCGCGAATCATCGTCTTGGCAGAAAATGGCCTTACCTTTGGTAACAGCAACATGGGCCAAAAGGGGAGAAGCGTCATTAAGAATAGCAATATCCAAGGGTCTGTTGTTAATAACCCTGCCCAATTGATCAAGGAGCAAAAGCCGGGTTTCGTGATATTTGCTTTGGGGAGTAGTCTTGTCTAGGACAACGGCAAGGCCAAGGTCGCTCAATTTGGTTGCTTTGCCTTCAGCAGCAGTTCTTCCATTTTGGAGTATTCTAGCGTTTCTATAGGGAAACTGCAACCACGGGCGGGCTGGTCATCGGCAGCACGGTGTACGGGCGGCCCCGTTGAGGCTGGAGCGTGCCTCTCCACAAGTACATATTAACAACGGCGGGTTGCCGCTGTGGGCTTCGCCATACCTCGCCAACCCGCTGGACGTTATCTGGCAGTCGGCTTGCCGGCCAGGCGGATTATCCAGTATAATACTATCAGGAGGTCTTGAGTATGGGAGAACGACAAATGAGAAAACGCATATCAATGGGAAAGTGCGGTCTTTGCGGTGGTACCTTCAGCAAGGCAGCGATGACGAAGCACCTGGATTTGTGCCGGCAAAAACAGGTTCCCCAGACACCATCGGGCGGTCGGGTGGTGCGAAAAACCAAGGTATTCCGTATTGTGGTTGAGGGGCGCCACCTGCCCGAGTATTGGATGGATGTAGAAGCGCCTGCGAATGCAACACTGGAAGATCTGGATGACTTCCTCAGAGGTGCCTGGCTGGAATGCTGTGGGCACATGAGTGCGTTTACCATCGAAGGGAAGACGTACACGTCAGGACCAAGGGGATGGTCTGAAGGGGAAGGCATGGATGTTGCGCTGGGTAAGGTTCTCCGTCCCGGGATGAAGTTTTATCACGAGTATGATTTCGGCACCACTACGGAGCTTACGCTGAGGGTCATGCCAGAACGAGAGAGTGAAATTAAGGGCAAGCCCATTCAGCTTCTAGCAAGGAATGATCCTCCTTCGATAACCTGTGAGTCGTGCGGGAAGATTGCCACGCAAGTGTGCAGTGAATGTATCTGGTCGGGTGAAGGATGGCTTTGCGATGAGTGTGCCGGTGGGCATAAGTGTGGTGAGGAAATGCTCCTGCCTGTGGTTAATTCCCCACGGGTTGGAATGTGTGGATACACAGGATAGAGATACGAGGCGTGGCAGCCGAACGTCAGCATGTTCGCGCTTCCGCTCCTTTTTTCGCTTCATCCAAATGGTTTTGTTACAAAGGCAAAAAGACACAACCCCGGACAGTAAACCAAATAAAACTGGAATCGCCAAAATTTAGAGAAGTCAAACAGACTTTCCGCCAATGGACGAGGAGTTAGAAGGGAAGTAGAATAGGCGATAGCCCAGTTGGCGGATTTGGGGATATGGCAAAAATCATCAAAGGAGGCAGTAATGAGCGTCAAGGTGGTAGACAAGAAGACAGGCAGGGAGACTACTGGCAAGTATGCGGTCATAAAAGGTGACCAGGTTAGTCTTTATACGGGCATCATGTCAGACAAGAAGGGTGGCTGGCGAGGCTGCGGCAAGCGGCTTCTCTTCTCTACAGAAAGCGTGACCGTTGCTGCCGATGACCCGACAAAGGAATTAAAGCAGGAAGGCCAAGGCTAGGCCCAGGCAACCTTTGCCGATCCCGCCCGAACCGGGTTAAGCTCTATGTAGCGCACTGCGGTCAGTAGACGATTTTCGTCTAAGGGGTATGATGCAAATCTTGGAATGCAGCCTTAAGGCTGCATTCCAAGAGCCGCGCCAGCTCTCCCTAAAGCTAACCGGCCGCGTGTAACGCCGATGCGCCTCAGCAACGTCAATAGCTGTGTATTGTGTCCCCGAAATTTAGAGTGGCGGCCACCTTTGCGCTCTAACCTGCATCTAAGATGGTGGTTTGACGAAGGAAAAGGGGCAAGAAAAAGATGCGGCTCACCCGGTGGCTAGCACGCAGTCGTCCTCGGGATCACCGGTCAATGGGATCAAAGCCTCCGGCGGCACAACAACCACCTCGGCCTGGGTCCGCAGCAAGGCCCGCACCCAGCGGATGTCGTCCTCGGTTACACCATAAGCCCCACCGATCCTCTGATCCTGCAGCTTTTCCGCGACGCGACTGATCATTGACTCCGCTGAAAGAACTCAGATTGAACCGCAGAGCACGCTGAGCACGCTGAGTTTTCCTGGATTTTCTCTGCGCTCTCAGCGTTCTTGTATACTGAGACTTGGGTTTGAACCTTAACAACTCACGGGGTCTTGCAGATTC
>JACQYG010000039.1 GCA_016208345.1 Chloroflexota bacterium | reverse complement strand
TCCCTCGGTGGGGACATTCATCAGCTTGGCGATTTTAGCCAGTTTCAAGGGGTCTTTAATGGTGTAGCCCTGAGCATGGCCTTCGGCGGTGGCCAGGAGGGTGAGGGCGATGTCACGGCCGTGGTCCGAGTGGGCGGCGGCACCGGCGGCGATGGAGCGGGCCAGGTTACGGGCGGCGATGGTGGCCAGGTCGGCCCCGCAGATGCCCGTCATTTCCTCGGCGTTTTTGCCCACCAGGCGGCAGGGCCCCATAAAACAATTCTTGCAACAGGCGCCATCCCGACCAATGGGGCACGGCTTCATCTCGTCGACCCGGCTGAAGGCGGTGGAGATGCCCGCCGCCTGCGCCTTTTCCAGCACGGCAATGGCCGCTGGGTCGATGGACTTGATAGTGGTTGCCATTTGCTTCTCCTTACCGGGTCTGCGTTGACCCTATCCCACAGGGTACTATCTGGCCTTTTGCTGGTAGGTAAAGAACAGTGCCTCGGGCTTTCTTTGCCAGTAAAGAAACGATGTTCTCTCCGGGCTTCGGGCACTGCCGGGCATCAGGCCGGCACCGGGGCACCCACGGGGCAGACCAACGCGCACTGGGATTCCACATAGTAGCCTCGGCAATCGGTGCACTTGCTGGCGTCGATAACGTAGACGGGGTCAGCCTCGGAGATGGCCTGGTTGGGGCAGTCGGGGAGGCAGGCGCCGCAAGCGATGCAATCCTCAGTGATCGTATGAGCCACTCGCTTATTCCTCCTTTCGCATGGTTTGCTTGCATGGTGTACTTCACAACTTCGCCAGCGTTCGGCAGGCGAGTATAGCATAAACCTGGCAGGAATGCAATAGTGTTAATAGACATAGTAGTATTCTAAGTGTAAAAAGGCCCGTCGTGGGTTGGTACTCCGCCCCAGACTAAGTGAATAGGGATGGTAGGGCGCCACCAAGACGCCCGGCCTGGGTCCCTGTGATCGTTGTCGCCTCGGCCGGCCATTTGCCAGGTGTGGTATAATGGTTTTTGGCCCTAAAGGAGCCTGGTATCTGACTGAGGGTCCCTTCTGTTCCGTTCGGGCTATTTGCGGCGCGTGACCATCTTGGGCGGTGCCACATGCCAGCCAGTATCCGCGGCTGTTGGGAGTGGATGAACTGTCCCCGCCACCTGCGGGAGTCTTGCCCGGCGTTCCCGCGCTTCGGTTACATCTGCTGGCTGGTACCCGGGACCATGTGCGGCGGCTGCAAGCAGCCCCGGGTTCCCGACAAGCTGCCCATGTGCAAGGAATGTAGCTGGTACAAGGAGATGCTGCGCCTGGACCGGGAGGCCTTAAAGCCGGTGGAGGCCCGGGAGTAGGGGGTTCGTGACAGAGATCTCTCACGAAATTCCCCTTCATGGCAAAGTCCATCGCAGGCTAGCCTGTGTAGCAAAGGGACGTGTTTGCCTTCGCCATAGCCTGATCTCGACATAATATTATATTCGCCTTTCACCATAAAGCGAAGTTTGACATAACCTTTTATGGGTGAGTCACCGCTCCCGATTGTGATCTAGGGAGGTAACTTCCGGGTCTCGGTCTTGGCAGCAACAGGATAAAACCCCAGGCTCTCGAGTCTTTCGCAAAGGGCCGGAAAGTCACCGTAGGGTTTGAAGCCATGCTCTGGCGTCTTGAGTCCGTTCCAGAAACCGTGGCCGCCGTTGGCGCTTTCAGCGTGGGGCGACTTCTGGAAAGTCGCTGTCTGGTTGCCAGATGGCAGAAGCGAGGCCCACGAAGACAGCGTATTTCGGTTCAAGAAGGCCCCGGAATTGGCCTTTTGTGGTGAAACATTACATAAGATATATAGGGCGAACCACAAACAGGCAAAAATAAGCCGCAGGACAATGCTTGAAAGGCCCCGGCCCCTCACCCACTTTGCCTGCGCGGCTGGAAAACAACCAGGCCACCCAGAGCGTGACCATGCCCGCCAGGATCCCCAACTCCGCACCACAGGGCGCCACTTCACTTGTTAAGGAAACATTCCTGACCTCCCGCCCCGGGGTGCTAGGAGGATTCACTGGATATGCCTCGTCCCTCAAGCGGCGTAGCCCTTGTAAATTTCGGCGAACCGAAATGGGATGCGACCGCTGATCACGGTGCCTTCCTTGGTGTAGCTCTCGGAACGCACAGTTCCCCGCTGGTGAAACAGCGTCACCAGCTCGCTGGCCTGATAGGGCAGGCAGACCGTTATGTCGAGCATGAACCGGGCCAGCACTGTCGCCAGGGTCTCCTTCAACTGCTCCAGTCCATACCCCTGTTCGGCAGAGATAGCCACGGTATCCTGGATGCTGGAAGCCAGGCGCTGGAGGCTGGCGAAAACAACTGCCTGGATCGATTTCAGGTCGCCCCTATCGCCTTCCACAAACCGGTCCACCTTGCTCAGAGCGGTGACCATGGGTCGTGTTGATAGCCCCAGTTCTTTCAGAGTGTTCAGCACCACCCGGTGCTGCTCAGCAGCATTGCGATGAGTTATGTCAAGAACGTGGAGCAGGACATCCGCCTCCTCTAGCTCCTCTAATGTGGCGCGAAAGGCCGCCACCACCTGCGCAGGGAGCTTCTGGATAAAGCCCACGGTGTCGGTCAATAGCACGGTCTGGCCGTTGGGCAGCTCTACGCGGCGCGTGGTGGGGTCCAGGGTGGCGAAGAGCTTGTCCTCCACGAACACCTCTGCTCCGGTCAGGGCGTTCAAGAGCGTGGACTTGCCAGCGTTGGTGTAGCCCACCAAGGCCACGACGGGTAACCCCTGCTCCTTCCTTTGAAACCGGTATAAAGCCCGGTGACGGCGCACATGTTCCAATTCGCGGCGTAGGTCGCCGATGCGGTTGCGGATGCGGCGGCGATCGCTCTCCAACTGGGTCTCGCCCGGCCCCCTCAGGCCCACGCCTCCCACGGTCTGACGGGAGAGATGTGTCCAGAGCCTGGTGAGCCGGGGCAGGAAGTACTGGTATTGCGCCAGCTCCACCTGCAGGCGACCTTCGTAGGTGCGGGCCCTCTGAGCGAAGATATCCAGGATCAACCCGGTCCGGTCCAGGACCCGGACTCCCAGGGCATCCTCGAGGCTGCGCTGCTGGCTGGGCGAGAGCTCATCGTCGAAGATCAACAGGTCGTAGGCCGTCCCGGCCCGAAGGCTCCTGATCTCCTCCACCTTGCCCTTGCCGATGTAGGTAGCAGGGTTGGGCGACTCCAGGTGTTGTTTC
>JACQYG010000052.1 GCA_016208345.1 Chloroflexota bacterium | reverse complement strand
GATGCAAGGTCGCGACAGTGGTTATCTTCTCCCGGACCTCTCGGTCAACCGGGCCTGCGGCATTGACAAGGCTGGACAGAGCGATTATATTTACTTAAGGGGGCCCATTCTCCCCTAACCCCCGTTAACGCAAACCAGGGATGGTTACGGATGAAGAGGTGGTTGGACCTTTTGCTGGTCGGGAGAGGGCTGGCGGAAAGCCGCCAGCGCGCCCAGGCCTTGATCATGGTCGGCGCGGTGACCGTGAGCGGCCAGGTGGTGGATAAGGCGGGCGCTATGGTCCCCCTGGAGGCGGACATAGCGGTCATGCCGTCGCCTCAGTTTGCGAGCCGTGGTGGGCGGAAGCTCGGAAAGGCCCTGGACGAGTTTCGGGTGGACCCGGGTGGGCTGGTCTGCCTGGACGTGGGGGCCTCCACTGGCGGCTTCACCGATTGTTTGCTCCAGCGGGGCGCAGCCCGGGTCTACGCCGTGGACGTGGGGCGTGGCCAATTGGACTGGCGGCTGCGGCAAGACCCTCGGGTGGTGGTGCTGGACAAAACCAACATTCGCTACCTGGAAAGCCTGCCCGAGCCGGTGGACCTGGCCACTGTGGATGTCTCGTTCATCTCGCTCAGATTGGTGTTGCCGGCGGTGGTCAGGCTGAGTAAGCCGGAAGGCAGGGCGATCTGCCTGGTTAAGCCCCAATTCGAGGCCGGGCGTGACAAGGTTGACAAAGGGGGCGTGGTGCGAGAGCCCAGTGTGCATCGGGAGGTTTTGGAAGGTCTCCTGAAGTGGTCGTTGGAACGGGGTTGGGTCGTGCGTGGTTTGACCACTTCTCCCATCAAAGGCCCAGCCGGCAACGTGGAATATCTTTTGTATCTGGCGAAGATGGGCGAGAATATAGACTGGCCCCGGGCCATCGATGGATGCCTGGGCAGCCGGGGAGATTGAAGCGAAACAGAAAACCATGCCTTTTGTCTACATGTTGGAATGCTCTGATGGGACATTCTATACCGGATGGTCGGTGGACCTGGCCAAGCGTTTGGCCGCCCATAATGCCGGCCGGGGTGCCCGCTACACTAAAGGCCGCCGGCCGGTGAGGTTGGCCTACCAGGAGGTGGCCGATTCGCCTTCCTGGGCGCGACGCCGGGAGGCAGCGTTGCGCCGTCTGAAACGAAAAGACAAAATAGCGCTTTGCGAGAGAGGGACAAGGAATGACTGAGGAAGAGAAGTACGTCCAGGCCATCGTGGACAAGAGCCAAGACTTCTCTGGCTGGTACGGCGACGTGGTGATCCAGGCCCAACTGGCCGATTACGCCCCGGTCAAGGGCTGCATGGTGATCCGTCCCTACGGATTTGGCGTCTGGGAGCTCATGCAATCGCTCCTGGATGCCCGGTTTAAGGCCACCGGGCACCAGAACGCCTACTTCCCGCTCTTGATCCCGGAAAGCTTCCTGGCCAAGGAGGCGGAGCACGTGGAGGGATTCGCGCCCCAGGTGGCCTGGGTGACCCAGGGAGGCGAGGACAGGCTGGAGGAGCGCCTGGCCATCCGCCCCACCTCGGAGGCCATCATCTGTAGCATGTATAGCAAATGGATCGACTCCTGGCGGGACCTGCCGGTGCTGATCAATCAATGGTGTAACGTGTTGCGCTGGGAGAAGGTGACCAGGCCTTTCCTGCGCACCACGGAGTTCCTCTGGCAGGAGGGGCATACCGCCCACCGCAGCGAGCAGGAGGCTGAGGAGGAGGTACTGCGTATGCTGGGGGTTTATCGGGACTTCATCCAGGAGGACCTGGCCATTCCGGTGATACCCGGCCGCAAGACCGAGAACGAGAAATTCGCCGGCGCCCTGCGCACCTATAGTGTGGAGGCCCTCATGGGCGACGGCAAGGGTCTCCAGGCGGCCACCTCCCACAACCTGGGCCAACATTTCGCCCGGGTGTTCGACATCACCTTCCAGGATGAGGACGGCGAGCGGAAGTTCGTGTGGCAGACGAGCTGGGGGCTCTCTACCCGGATGATCGGTGCCGTGGTGATGGTGCACGGCGACGACGCCGGCCTGATCATCCCACCCCGTATCGCTCCGATCCAGGCGATCATCGTCCCCATCTGGCGCAAGGAAGCCGAGAAGGAGGCGGTGCGGGCGGCAGTAGAGAAGGTAGAGGCATCGCTCAAGCCCGCGGTAAGGGTGCGTTCTGACTGGTCGGAGCACACCCCTGGCTGGAAGTTCAACGAGTGGGAGCTGAAGGGCGTTCCGTTGCGCCTGGAGGTCGGGCCTCGGGATGTCCAAAAGGAGCAGGTGGTGGCAGTACGTCGGGATAACCGCGCCAAGGAGATGGTGCCGTGGGTAAAGGTACCGGACCGTGTGCCGGAGCTCCTGGCGGAGGTCCAGTCCAGCCTGTTCAGCCGGGCTCTGGCCTTCCGGGAGGCGAATACCCGGGATGCTGACACCCTGGCAGATTTCGAGGAGATCATTGCCGATCAACGAGGGTTCGTGAATGCCCACTGGTGCGGCCAGACGGCGTGCGAGTTGGCCATCAAGGAGAGGACTGGGGCTACCATCCGGTGCATCCCGTTGGACCAGGCCAGGGAAGAGGGAGAGTGCATCTATTGCCGCCTGCCCAGCCACGGCCGCGTGGTCTTCGCCAAGTCATATTAGCCGATGAGTGACGGGTTGACGAGTCAATGAGTGTTGCTGTAGACGAGGACGGGGATCGTTCCCCGTCCTCTTTTTTTCACGTGACCCCTGGAAGACAGTGGTGAGGGGACAATAACACCGAAAGCCTTCCGGTCATCTCGGCGTCAGGTTCAAGAGGATTCCGATAATCAGCAAAAGCCCCAGCACCGTGCCCCCGACAATGGCTACCGCTAGTCTCCTACGCTTGATCATGATTTCTCCCTTGCTGCCCCTTCTGCCTCGCCGCGCTCCAAGTTTAGCTTCTCCCCGCATCGTTGTCAACGGCGTGAACGCACATGTGTTCAGCTAACCCGCGCAGGCGCCCCCACGAAAACCACTGTTTACGTATCAGCAGCCCCATCGCCAGGGCGGCCAGGGTC
>JACQYG010000051.1 GCA_016208345.1 Chloroflexota bacterium | reverse complement strand
GATCATCGCCACCCGCGACGGAGAGGCGTGGCTGCGGCTCATCCGGGCGGCGGACATCCCGTGCCGCCCCATCAACACCATCGCCCGGGTGTTCCAGGATCCCCAGGTGCTGCACCGGGAGATGGTGGCGGAGATAACCCATCCCACCGCGGGCAAGGTGAAGCTGGCCGGTGTCCCCTTCAAGCTCTCGCGGACCCCGGCACGGATCGCCCGGCACCCACCCCTCCTGGGCGAGCACACCGCGGAGGTCCTGGCCGACATCCTGGGATACGGGGCTGACCGAATCGCCAGTCTGAGAGCACAGGGTGTTCTTTAGCTAGTAAAGAAACTCAGGGACTGTTGCGAGAAGGGGAGCCGTCGCATTCCAAAAACAAGGCCTCGCCGATGCCTGCTATTCTTTAACCAGTAAAGAAACCGGCAAGAAGATCCGGCCGTCGCCGTCTGGTACTTGTAACCGTTCCGTGGTCTGGCCGTCGTACAGGCCCACGGCCAGGCGATATTGGCCCCTGGGTAGGGCGGGGGGCAGGCGCAGCTCGACCTGGTCGGCTACCACCTCGCCATCATCCCACATAGTAGTGGGGTAGTGCCCGTCCAGGGGCTGGCGGTCTAGTTGGGCGGCGATCTGGCCATCCTGGGCCAGAAGGTGCACGAAGACGGTGTAGTCCTTGTCCAACGGTTTCATGGCACGCCAGCAAAGGGTTAACCCAAGGACCTCCCCAGGCCGGACCGTGATCGTGTCTCCGACCACCCCCGCGTCAAAGCCCACGAACACCACCTGTCCGCCAAGTTCTTTACTAGCAAAGAATTTCGGGGCCAAGAGCCCGGAGGGCGGGATCTTGACCGCCAGGCCGAGCTGATCGTGAAGGTTGCCGGACGGGTCCACCAGCAGGCAGCGCTTCTGGTCCCAGGCCCGGTACATGCCGATCTCCACCGTATATTTACCAGGGGTTGCACCCTCCGGCAGGGTGAGCTCCCAGGTGTCGGTGATGGCCTCTCCGGGCGTCCATAGGAGGGTTGGCCTGTGCCCTCCCTGGGGCTCGCCGTCGTAGCGCGACAAGACCCGGCCTTCCGCGTCCTTCAAGATGGCAAAGACACTGTAGTACTCGTCGATCTTGCCCCGGGCCTGCCACACCCCGCTCACCCGCACCGTGTCACCTGGAAGGTAGCTGAGCCTGTCGGCCTTCACCTGGGACAGCCAGGCGGGCACCGGCAAGGGCGAGTTCACCGGCTCTTGCCCCACCTGAACCGGCTGGCTGGCCTCCAGGTGGCCCACCTGAGGATCGTCCACGCTTAGGGCCAGGGACCATCGGCCGGCGGCGGCCGGTGCTTGTAACGGTATGTGCGCCACAGAAACGCCAGAGGTGACGATGGGCAGGAAGGCCTGGGCCCTCGCCTCCACCTCCTGCCCCCCAGCAGAACGCCAGCGGGCCTGGGCGGCGACCGCATGAGTGGGCTTAACCACCAGGCTGACCTGGCCCCGGTTCAGGATCAAAAGATAGGCGTCGTAGGCCATCCCGGCCCGGGCCTGCGGGGGGAGATAGGCCCTGGTCTCCACCACAGCCCGGGCCGGCGATGGGGCAACGCGATACACCAGGTCGGGGCCGAAGCTGGCCACCAGCGGCAGGTCGGAGCCGTATGATTCCAGGGCCTGTCGCATTCGCTCCCAGCCTTCCACCCGGTCGGCGTGAATAACCAGGTACTCCACGTCCAAGCCCCGGAGGAGGCTCACCGACCGCTCCGAGGGAAAGGACCGCATTTCATAGACCACCTGGCCATGCCTGGGAGGGACAAAACCGCTGTAGCCATCCGGGGTGGAACTCCAATGATAGACCGAGAGATACTGGTTCAGGAGACCCAGCCCGGGCTTGCTCATGATCAAGGGAAGCTCCAGGATCACCCGGGGGGCTTGCTGCCTCAACCACCAGTAGACCGGGGGCACCTGGGCTCCAGTCGGCACCGGGGCAGCGTTGGCGCCCGGGAGAACCAGGTTCTCCAGGGCTACGGCCAGCACCAGGAGGACGCCCAGCGCCTGCCTCGCCCGGGCCAGCCGCGCCCCAGGGTAGTGGCCCAACCCGGTTGGGCCACTACCCGGTAGAGCAGGGAGAAGGAGGCTGGCGGCCCCGAAGGCGGCAAGCACGCTCAGCCCCAGCATCGCCAGCCCGGCAAAGCGCAAGGGAGCCCGCAGGGCCTGAAAGCCTGGCACCAGGTCGTAGAGCCACCGGTAGGGCAGGGCGAAGGGCAGGGGGACTTTAACCCCGGGTGCCAGGTAGAGGGCCGGCCCCAAAGAGAGGACGAAGGCGAGCAAGGCCAGGACCAGGTAGAAGAGATAGCCACGCCAGCGCCGTAGGGCCAGGAGGAGCCCCAGGGTGGCCAAGGCCAGGATCAGGAACCCAGGAAACAGCGAGTCCAAGGGGTAGCCGCCCACGTATACCGGCTCCCGCGGGCCCAGGAGGCCGCCGTACAGCAGGTTGTTGGGCAGGGCACTCCTCCAGAGCTGCAGGCTAGCGGAGAAGGGCTCGCTGTCGGCAAGGGTACGCCCGAAGCCCATCTGGCGCTGCACCTGGAAGTAGGGCCGTGCGAAGGGCAGGGTGGCCAGGGATGCCAGGGCCAGGGGCACCGGGAGGCGTGCCAGGGCGAGCAAGGGGGTGGCCTCACGAGAGGTGAAGAGGAAACAAAGGATGTACAGCCCGGCGGCCAGGGCGGCGAAGGTCGCATAGTAGAAGCTGGAGAGGCTCTGGAGGACCAGGAACAGGGCGAAAAGCAGGGCCGGGCGGGATGGGGGCCACGCTTCAGCCAGTAAAGAAACCAATTCAGGCAGCCGGCCGCCACGGGAAGCGGCGTTCTGCCGGGGCGACCCCTTGTGGTCGCCCCAGGGACCCTTCAAAGCCGAGTCCAGGAAGATCAGCATGAAGGGCAGCCAGTGCAGGGACAGGAGTTGCACCTGGGCCAAGTTGGAGAGCTTGTAGGCGTTGAAGGCGTAGAAGACCCCTGCCACCAGGCCCGCCGCGGACCGGCGGGTGAGACGATAGGCCAGAAGGTACATGCCAAAGCCGGAGAGCACGAAGCTCAACAAGAGCGCCAGGTTGTACCCCAGGACGGGATTGCCGGTGGCCAGGTTGATGGGCAGGCTCACCAGGGCATTGGTGAGGATTATCTCAGAGAAAGCCAAGGTGCGCGGGTAAGGGTAGAAGATATTGGCATCGAAGAGGCGCAAGGGGTCGGCCAGGAGTTGGTGGCCGTCCCAGGCGGTGATCCAGACGTTGAGCAAGGCGTCCTGATAGTCCTCCACCGCAGAGCCCAGGTGTTGGCCCATGGGAAAGGTGAAGGCCAGGGTCAGGAAGACGAAAAGCACGCAGACGCTAACCGCCCGGGTGGTCCTGATCATATGCCTCTTTGACTAGGGAAACCACTGATTAGTTTCCTCGCCAGGTCAATGTCCTCTTTCGTGAACGTGCCTAAGGCCACCAGGGCCAGGACGTACACTACGGCGGCCACCGGGAGTGCGGCCAGGGAGGGTATGAGCCTCGCCAGCCACCAGAAGGACCCGCCCATGAGGGCCGCGGCGGCGGCCGGCCGCCACAGGATGCCCAGCCAGGGAATGGGTGCCAGGTTCACGCGCACCGAGTAATAGAACGGCACCAAGAGGACGATCTCCGACAAAACGGTGATCACGGCAGCGGCCTGATAGCTGTAAATGGGAATGAAAATCGCATTCGCGATGATGTTGAAGGCCACGCCGATGGCAAAGGCCAGGGTGAGGAAACGCTGCTGGTTCAGGGCGATGAGGACGTACTGGGTGACGCTGTTGATGAAGCTGAAGGGCAAGAACCAGACCAGGAGTTGCATGGCGATCATGGAATGGGGCAGGAACTGGCTGCCGCCCAGGAGCAGCACCAGCTCCCGGGCGACCGCAGCCATGCCCACGGCCAACGGCATGGCCACAATGACCAGGTAGCGCAAGGAAAGGACGTAGGTCCGCAGCATGGCCTCCCGGCCCGAGGCGGCGTAGCGCGAGAGCATTGGGAAGATGGCCAGGGTAAAGTTGGAGGGGATGATGTTCAGGCCGTCAATGTAGCGGTAGGCCGCGTTGTAATAGCCCACCACCGCGTCTCCCTTCAGGGGCTGAAGGAGTTGCACATCCACCCGGAAGAAGATGGTGGACAGCAGGTTGTTGAGCATCAACGGGTAGGAATCCTTCAGCATGGACCGGACCAGGCTCGGCTCGTACTCCCAGCGAGGCACGAAGAGAGAGCGTCGCACCAGGGCATAGAGGATGCCGGCGGTGAGCAGGTTGACCAGGAGGGAGACCGCAGCCAGCCCCACGATTCCCCCGCCGAAGAGCAGCACCACGACCCCCAGGAAGGTGGAGGTCAGCTTGGCAATGACGGTGATGAGGGCGGGGTACTCGAAACGCTCGTAGGCGTTGAAGAGATAGCTCAGGCTCGAGGCAATGCCGCCGGGGGCCAGGCTCACCCAGAGGAGGGCGATGGCCGCCACCGTGTCCCCGGTGAGGCTCCGGTTCAGAGCCAGGACCGCCAGGATCGGCAGGAGAGAGAAAAGTGACAGGCCCAGGCGCACGACGGCGGTGTTGGTCAGGTAGCGGTTGGCCCGAGACCGGTCTTTGGCCACCTCTCGGGTGGTCAGGGTGCCCAGGCCAAAGTCGGTCACGATGCTCAGGAAGAGCCAAAGGTTCACGGCATAGCCCAGGCGCCCGCTGCCGATGGGGCCCAGGAGGCGCAGCATGAGCATGGCAAAGGCGAAGTCCATGGCCTTGTTGAGCAGAGAGGTGGTCATAGGAATGACCGAGTTCTTCACCACCCGCCGGAGCTCGTGGTCGCCCTCCTCCTCGCGGTAGAAACGCTGCCAGGTCCAGACCGCCAGCCCCATGAGCACGACCACCCCGCTGAGGAACGACACGAAGAGCCCCAGCTTAAAGCTCAGGGGGCTGTACTTGAAGACCACGGTGTGCTGGCCCGATCCCAGGTAAAGGGCCCGGAAATTGAGATCGGCTCGATAGATGGCGACCTCCTTCCCGTCCACCTGGGCCTGCCAGCCCGGGAAGTAGCTGTCGGCCAGGACCAGGTAGCCCGGGCGCGGCAGGCTCACGGTGAGGGCGACGCGGTTGCGGCCATACTGCAGGTCGCTCACCTCTCGGCCCGGCTGGGCGTCTTCACTAGTAAGAAAGCCTGAAGCATTGCCGGGAAGGTCTTCGGTTCCTCCCAGAGGGGCACTGCCGAGGAGCACCACCTGGCGCGGGTCCAGGCGTCGGAGCCTCTCTCCAAGTTGCTTGGGGTCGGGGACTACCTGGGCCTGGTAGACCACGAAGGCCCGGGGAAGGGCACGATTGTTGCGGTAGATCTTCACCTCGCCGTCGTAGACCAGTTCGTACTGCGGGAGCCTGATCGGCACGGTTGTCGCCACGTATTTCACGCCCAGCAGGTCCACCAGGGGAGAATCAAGCACCCCCTGCCAGTAGAATGGAGCGATGCGATTGTAAAGCAACTCGGTCTGGTCAGCGATGAGGCTCATGTACTCGACGTACTGCCTGGGGATGACGGAGTCATAGCCCCGGATGTCGGAGATGCCGTAAGGCATCAGGGCGTTGGGGTTGAAGAGCTTCTCACCGGGCTGATCCACAGTAGCGACCCGGAAGGCGGTCTTGTCCTGCTTCAGGAACTGAACGGCAGGAGGGACGAAATCGAGAAGCCGGGGGTCTCCCCGGGGGTTGAAGCCCCAACTGAAGACCAAAAGATCCAGGGCGATCACCCCTGCGGCCAGGGGCTGCCAGAGAGGCAGGTGGCCCAGGCGTCGAGGTAGATAGACCGGGCGACGGGAGAGCACGAGGACAGCACCCGCCCCGGCCAGGAAAAGGCCGAAGACCAGGAGGTTGCGGAACTCCCAGGAATAGAACATCTGCCCGCCGGAGAAAACCTGCTGCATGCCCTGGGAGCGGCGGATTAAGGCCTCGGCCAGGTCAGCCATCTGTTGCTTGTAAAACAGGCTCCCGATCAAGCCCAAGACCACGCTCGCGCCGACACCAAAGGCCGACCACCCCAACCACCTGCTCGCCGCTCTCTCTTCCCTGCTCCGTGCCAGATAGTCGGCCCCCATCCCGGCCAGGACCGCCACGCTCAGGGTGTAGGGGAAGATCCAGCGAAAGGGCGAATGGCTCTGGCCGTAACCCGGCAGGAGATAGAACAGCAAGGCATAGACCGGCGTGCCAAAGGCGAAAAGGAGCGAGAGCGCGGCCAATGATGCCATCGTCCAGGTATATCGGGTGCGCCTGCCCAGGAGCGCCACCAGGCACAATAGCAGGGGCAGGAGCCCCAGGTAGCTTCCCGACTCCACGTAGTTCTTGACGCCCCAGGGGACCTCGTTGATCGTGGTCACGGCCTCGCCCAGGAAGTTCCGCGTCACGGGCTGTACCTGGCCGGAGAAGAGGTCGAAGTAGGAGTGGATGGACGGGTTGCCGAAGAAGTCCGGCACCAGAAACGTTATGGCCCGTTTGGGAGGCAGCGCCCAACCGACCACATCGGAGTAACCGACCGAGCCCTGGCGAAAGCTCTGGCTGACTAACTCGTAGAGGGGCACGAGCTGGACGGCGCCCAGGCCTATGCCCAGGAGGGCCATGGAGCCCAGGGCCAGGACCGCCACCAACAGGCTCCGCGCGCTTCTCCCATCCCCGTAGGGGGGACCCTTGTGGTTGCTCTGGGCCAACCACAAAGCGACCAGACGGCAGGCGCTGTAGAAACCAAGGGTCAGTAGCACAAAGTAGCTCAGCTCCACGTGGCCGGCCAGGAACTGGAGGCCCAGGGCCACGCCGCCGCCCACGATCCAGAGCAGGGTTCGGCGGGAGGTGGCGCGGCTTTCCTCCTCCCGGACGATCAGCTCGGCCATGGCCAGGACCAGGGGCAGCCAAGTCGCTACGCTCACGATCATGACGTGGGCCACGCTGACCAGCATGAAGCCGCTGAAGGCGTAGACGATGCCGGCGATGATGCCACCCAGCCTTCCGGCCCCCAGGACCCTCAGGTAGAAATACATGAAAGTCGCGGCCAGGGCCAGATTCAGAACAACGAAGAGGCCGTAGGCCCGGGCCACTGGCAGAAGGTAGAACAGAGCACTCAGAGGGTACAGGGCCGAGCTCTGGCCGGCGGCCAGGAAGGGAACGCCGGCGAAGAGGTACGGGTTCCACAGGGGGAGCTCTCCGGACCGAAGGGAGCTCACAATGAACTCTTTCCAGGGGTAGTTTTCTAGAATTAGGTCGCTCAAAAGGTGGTTCTGCGGCACGGTCGTGCCAAACTGCGCGGAGAATGCCTTCCAGGGGAGCCATTGGAAAAGGTTATCGACCGGCAGGAGGACGCTGCCGCCGAAGATCACCGGCCAGAAGAAGGCGGTGGCCAGGCTCAGGAAGGCCAGGACGACCAGGGTTTCGCGGAACAGGCGCT
>JACQYG010000004.1 GCA_016208345.1 Chloroflexota bacterium | reverse complement strand
CAGATAAAAGGCGAAAGAGCGATTACCGTCGGGCGATCGGCTGGCCAAAGGCCAGTTGCCCGCGAATTGGAGTCATGGTTATGATCAAGATAGACAAAGTGACCAAGGTTTATAGAATGGGCGATGTCTCGGTCCACGCCCTGCGAGGGATTTCAATGGAGATCGGTAAGGGCGAGTTGGTGGCCATCATGGGCCCCTCGGGCTCCGGGAAAAGCACCCTGATGAACATCATCGGCTGCCTGGATCAGCCCACCAGCGGCGCCTACGCCCTGGACGGCACCGAGGTCTCCCGCCTGGACGACGACCAACTTGCCGCCATTCGCAACCGGAAGATCGGCTTTGTCTTCCAGACCTTCAACCTGCTGCCCCGGGTGCCTGCCCTGGAACAGGTGGAGTTGCCACTCATCTATGCTGGCATCGGCAATCGGCGCAAGAAGGCCTTGCAAGCCCTGGAATGGGTGGGCCTGGCCGACCGGATACATCACAAGCCCACGGAGCTCTCTGGCGGCGAGCAGCAGCGGGTGGCTATCGCCCGCGCCCTGGCTAGCGACCCCTCCATTATCCTGGCCGATGAGCCCACGGGTAACCTGGACACGCGCTCCAGCGAAGAGCTCATGGCTACCTTTCAAAAGCTGAATGCCGAGCAGGGAATCACCGTGATCTTAGTGACCCACGAACCGGATATCGCTGCTCATACCAGGCGCATTATCCGCATTCGCGATGGACGGATCCATGCCGATGAGCTGGTGGCAGCGCCTCGCCTGGCCTCCAGCGTCCTGGCCCTTATGCCGGAAGGCGGTGACTGATTATGAACATCTTAGAAAGCATCCGCGTGGCCTTGCGCGGCCTGACTGCCAACAAAATGCGCTCTATCCTGACCATGCTGGGCATCATCATCGGCGTGGCATCGGTAATCGCCCTCTTGTCCATTGGCCAGGGGGTGCGGGTGGCGGTGGCCCAGCAAATCCAGAGCATCGGCTCGAACCTGATCTTCATCTCGCCTGGGTCCATCCAGCAGAGTGGGGTGCGGGCGGCCCAGGGCTCTGCCGTAACCCTCACCTACGAGGACGCCCAGGCGCTGATGGATTCGGCACGGACCCCGGACATCGCCGGGGTAGCTCCGGAGTTCGGGGCCTACGGGCAGATCGTCTACGGCGGCAACAACGTCAACACCCGGGTGGTGGGGGTGACCCCGGCGTACGAGGTGGTGCGCAACTACCGCCTGGCCACGGGGGAGTTCATCGCCAGACAGCACGTGGACGCCCTCTCCATGGTGGCAGTGCTGGGTTCTACTACTGCCGCCAACCTTTTTGGAGAAGCGGACCCAGTGGGCCAGCAGATCAAGATCAACCGCACCAACTTCCGGGTCATCGGCGTGCTGGAGGCCAAGGGCGGCAGCGCCATGATGGGTCAGGACGACCTGGTGCTGGTGCCGATTACCACGGCCCAGCGCCGCCTCTTCGGCGGAGGCCGGGGCTTTGGCGTTGGGCAGCGAGTGTCCAGCATCACTGTTTCCGCCGCCAGCGAGGCCCAGGTTGATGCGGCCATCGCCGAGGTCACGGAGATCCTACGTGAGCGCCACAAGCTCACCTACCAGCAGGACGATTTCACCGTCACCAGCCAGCGAGATATCCTGGGCGCCTTCACCCAGGTGACTACCATCCTCACGGTTTTCCTGGGGGCCATCGCCGCCATCTCCTTGTTAGTGGGCGGCATCGGCATCATGAACATCATGTTGGTGTCCGTAACCGAGCGGACGCGGGAGATCGTCATCCGCAAGGCAGTGGGGGCTAGGCGGCGGGACATCCTGGCCCAGTTCCTGGTGGAGGCTGGCGTCCTCTCGGTGTTTGGGGGCCTCGGCGGCATCGCCCTGGGCTGGGGTATCAGCCAGGTCATCAACCAGATGCGCATCGGCGACCCCTCCCCCCTGGTGACCATCGTTTCCGCCGACGCGGTGCTCCTGGCGGTGGGGTTTTCCGTAGCCGTGGGGCTATTCTTCGGCATCTACCCGGCCACCCGGGCTGCTGCCCTGAACCCCATCGATGCCCTGAGGTATGAATGATGTAGTTTTCCGGGCTGCAAGACTGGAGGGAAACATGCGCTGGGCGTTTCCCCAGGTGGCAAGAGGCTGGTTCCTATTAGCCATGCTTGGACTGGTGGTTGGCGTTGTCACCTTTGTGGCCAACATGGTGGCCGAATTGCAACAGGAACTCCAGGCTGCCCTTTATGCCATCAGTATAACCTGCCTGACGATGGGAGGGCTGCGCTTGTTCAAGCGCTGAGGTTTTTGTAACCACTATCAGCCCTAGCTGACGACTCGTCGGATGCCCTGATTCATCGAGGGCGGGCAACCGAGGGTAGCCCTGAGTGTGGGCACCCAGGGTGGTTGGGGTCCTAAAGTGGATGGGCTATTCTATTGGTCTGTTCCCATTAGAGCCTGGCCTATCCGCTTGCGAGAAAATTCGCAAAACGAGGGAGATGAGTGATGATTAACTTGTTGAAGAACTTCGGCGTGCTTTTGGTCCTGGTGGTCATCCTGGGCTGGGGGCATTTGCCGGGCGGGGCACCTTCGGCACGGTGGACAAAGTAGAGGGCAGGACCATCACCGTGACGTCCCAGGGTGCCCAGGGGCCCGGCACCACGGTAAAGGTCCTGGTGACCGATTCCACCCAGTTCCAGAAGTCGGTGGCCAGCAGCCTGGATGAGATAAAGCCGGGCGTCCGCGTTACGGTCGTTGGGCCCACGGCGGCCGACGGAACGATAACCGCCGAGTCGATATCCATCGCCGGTCAATCGCGCCAGTAGAAGCAACTGTAAGCTCTCGGGGCCTTGGCAGGCAAAAGCCGAGGAAGCAGGGCAGTTTTTGGAGTAAATGGATGTCTGAGCGGGCCTTTTTGTCAGAATTGGCCATGGCCGCATTCGTTTCGTTATCTTTGGCTGGCTGTGCGGTGCTGGCGCCGGCTCCGACGCCGACGCCGCGGTTGATCCTGTTGCCGCCCCGGCCAGCGGAACAAAGCACGCTCGCCAATACACCGGTACCTGTCGCCACGGCAACGGCCATACCGCGGCCAACCGCCACTCCACCTCCTACCGCTGCGCCGGTTATAACCGCGACGACGGATACCGGCGTTTTGCCCCGCGCCGTACCCACCGGTCGGATACTGGTGCAAACCAGCAGCGGCGGCGATATATACGTGGTCAATGCCGACGGCTCGGGCCTGGCCAGGCTGACGGCTGGGATCGACCCCGCCTGGTCGCCAGATGGCACGCGCATCGCTTTCACGCGGTGGGACCAGCCGCAAGGCCTCTACGTGATGAACGCTGACGGCAGTGATCTGCACCGGGTGCTGGACGTGGCCGAGGCCAAGTCGGCCACCTGGTCTCCCGATGGGCGCAGAATCGCCTTCGCTCATCGCGACTTCGTTCCAGTCCCGGCTACCCGTCGGCGGCCAGCCGGGCAGAAAGAGCTCTGGAGGATAAGCGCGGTCGATCTGGTGGATGGAGGCCTCATCGACTTCCCGGTGGACCCGGATGGCTATGCTTTTTCTCCGGCCTGG
>JACQYG010000003.1 GCA_016208345.1 Chloroflexota bacterium | reverse complement strand
TTCTCCGACCGGCTGAACCACGCCTCCATCATCGACGGCTGCCGTCTCTCCGGAGCCAAGATCCTGGTCTACGAGCACTGCGACGCGGCTGACGCCGAGCGCGTGATCAGGGAAAACCGGCCTAACTTCCGCCGGGGCCTGCTCATCACCGATGGGGTCTTCAGCATGGACGGCGACGTGGCACCTCTGGATAAGCTCTACCAGGTCGCCGAGCGTTACGGCGTGCTCACCATGGTGGACGATGCCCACGGTGAAGGGGTCCTGGGGCGTGGCGGCCGCGGCATCGTTGACCACTTCGGCCTCCACGGCAAGTTCGATGTGGAGATGGGCACGCTGTCCAAGGCTTTCGGCGTAGTGGGCGGGGTCCTGGCCGGCAAGAAGATCATTATAGATTATCTGCGACAGAAGGCTCGCCCCTTCCTCTTCTCCAGCGCGGTCACGGCGGCGGATACCGCGGCTTGCCTGGCCCCCGTGGACCTCCTGGAGGAGTCCACCGAGCTGGTGGATAGGCTCTGGGAGAACACCCGTTACTTTAAAACAGAGATGAAGGGTCTCGGCTTCGACGCCGGCCAGAGCGTAACCCCCATCACTCCGGTGATGCTGGGCGAGGCGCCGGTGGCCATGCAATTCTCCCGCCGGCTCTTTCAGGAAGGGCTCTTCGCCATGGCCCTGGGCTTCCCCACCGTGCCCAAGGGCAAGGCCCGCATCCGCGTCATGGTCTCCGCCTCCCACCGCCGGGCCGACCTGGACAAGGGACTGGAGATCTTCAAAAAGGTCGGGAAAGAAACCGGGGTCATCTGAGGCCGGTAGGCTGGGGTTTCTCTGCTACAGCCGTGTCAGCCACTCCGGCACCTTGACCTCACCTCGAGGCGCGTTCCGGGGCGCGTAGGGCTTCAGGTCGATGATCGGGGTTCCGTTCAGGGCGTCCAGCCCCAGCACCTTTAAGACGTTCTCCCGGCGTTCCACAGCCGCACGGTGGAGACGGCCAGCGGGTTGGGCCGGTACTGGGTATGGGTGGCAAAAACGCCCAGAAGGGGCATATCCCGTCGGTCCTTGGGGCGGATCTTCATGATCGCCCTCTTGTCCTCCGGTACCCGGTGGAGCCAGAAGATCACCATGACGTGAGAGAACTCCTCCAGCCCATCCAGGGCCGGCGCCCACCTTTCTGCAATGACCAGCCGTGACTCCACATCTTCCCAGCCCCAATCTCGAAATTCCGTGACCTCGTTTTCGACAACCCCTATGGCTTCCAGACAGATGGCGCCCTTCTGGTCTACCCTGACCATCTTTGGACCTCCCACGAATGAGGCCTAGAAACCAGGTTTCTGGCCAAGCCAAGAAGGGGAAACCTGGTTTCTAAAGTGACTACGTGACCGAACGGGCTCACCCGGCAAAATAGGGAATGATAAATCGCACCAGGCAGATCACGTCCAGCGCCAGGAGTGCCAGGTAGAGCAAGGCAAATGCCATCTTCTTTTCCAGCCAGGCGATGGCGGTGAAAACGACGGTTCCTCCTGCCCCTACCGCCAAAAGCGAGCGGGCCCGGGCCTGCCAGGCAATCCAGAGCCAGCCCAGTATCTGGGCCATCAGGAAAAGCAAGGGCCGGGAGAATAGCTCATCCAGTCCGACGATGAAGAACAGGCCCAGGGGTATGATCGCCGGGAAAAGATACCGCCCCTGGGACTGGTCGACGGTCAGATTGTACTGCACCACCCCGCCGAAGATCAAGAGAAAGCTCAAAGCCAGGAGCCCCAACCCCCATTTCTGCATCGAGGACAGCCCAGCGAAACGCCTTACCAGGTAGATGATCAGGCCAAGGGAGGCTAGGGCACACAGCAAGAAGAGCGCCAGATACATCCGGTTGTCCACCAAAAGCCCCATCCACCCGAACTGTGCCCAGAAGCTCTTAAAGGTCACCGTGACGAACTTCACCGCCGCCGGAAAGCCCAGCACCGTCCGGGGCTGGCCCGTCACCACCAGGTCGTGGCGGGCACGGCCCAGGAGGTCGAAGTCGCCGTAGACTTGGGCGTTGCGCCAGAACCACCACCCGCCGATGGCCAGGCTCAGGGCGAAAATGCCTGCCAGGGTACCCGCCGACTGCCGGAGGTCCCTCTTGCCAGTCCACCAGCGCCCGGCCTCGGCGGCGGCCATGATCGCTGCCGCCACGTACACGGTCACCTTGGTCAAAAGCCCCAGGCCGAAAAGCAGCCCCGTTACTACCACGTAACGTCGAACGGGTATTTCGCCTTTCAGCCTCTTGATCGAGAAGAGCACCAGCGCCGATAGCACCAGCTCGGCCAAGGTGTCGTTGTTCACCGCCGCGGTCATGGCGATGTGCATGGGCACCGTGGCGGCGAAGGCCGCCGTGCCCAGGGCGTAGGCCTCCCTGTCGGGGAAGATCTCCCTGGCCGTGGTGTAGGCCGTCACCAGCACCAAGGCCCCCAGGAGGACGGAGAGCAGACGCAGGAGGATCACCTGATAGTTCAGCGGGAGGGCTTCTGATGCCCTGTACACGGGCAGGGCCAGGAGGTAGAAGAGCGGGGGCTGGTGGAACTCGTAGCGCACCCCGTCAACCGACATGCCGTCGGGGAACTTGGCTGCTTTAAGGCGCTCCAGTTCCCCGGCATTGTAGTCTCCTGCTTGCAGGATCGGTAGTTGGCCGGCGGTGGCCAGGTGTTTGATGTAGTTGTAATGGGCCGGCTCGTCCGGGGTCTCCCACTTGGGGGTGCCCACGGCGTAGGCGGTTCCCAGGATGAGATAGACCGCCACCAGCCCGGCCAGGGCGAGCCTACTTGTCATAAAGGCCCCGCCAATCGTTCAGGCGCACCTGGAGCACATCGCGGAGATTGCGCAGGCTATCCTTGATGGGGTTGACCTTGCTGTCCCGGGAGTAGTACCATTCCACCGGGACCTCCTTGACCTTGTAACCCCTTTTGACCGCCAGGAAAAGGACCTCAACGTCGAACCCGGTGACCGCCGGGCCCTTCACCGTGGCGCCGGCCACGCTGTAGAGCCTGGTGCGGTTGAAGAGGTCTTTGGCCGCCTCGGTGCGATAGCACTTGAAGCCGCACTGGGTATCCTTGAATCCTGCCCCGATGAAAAGGCGGACGATCTGCCTGAACCCCCAACTCATCAGGCGACGATGCCACGGGAAATTGTGGCGGACGGTCCGGGAGCCGATCGATAGGTCATACCCGCCGCTCAGGGGAGGCAAGAGCTTGCCCAGTTCCTGGATGGGCATGGATAGGTCCACGTCGCAGTGAAAGACGTTCTCCCCGCGGGCCGCCAGGACGCCGGTACGCACGGCGTAGGCCTTTCCCTGATGGGGATTCTTTAAGAGCGAGATGCGCTGCTCCTCTCGCTGGAAGCCCTCGGCGATGTCGGCCGTGTCGTCCTCGCTGCCGTCGTCCACTATGATGATCTCCCAGGGATAGGTCTGCCCTTCCAGGTATGCCACAACCTTCGGCAGGTTCTCGGGGAGCCGCCTGGACTCGTTGTACACCGGGATGACTATGGTCAAATAAGGGCGCTCTTCGACGGTGCCACCTCCCACCTGGGCCAGCCTCCCTCTATCCCCTGGAAAGGATCGTCTCCAGGTACTCGTCAGAGACCCGTTTGCTTGCCTGTACATCTCGCCGGGCCTTCAAGAGCCTGGGCACGTGCAATAATCCGGTCAGCTGGCCCCGTAGCCGGGCCCGAGCCGCCGCCTCTCGAAAATGCAGGAATGACTCCCAGGCCAAGCGGAGCTGAGCCCTGACCATCGCCGGCCAGTGCTTTCGGAGCAGGCTCGCGGGCACGTCTTTTGCCAATACGTAAATGAAGTTCCGGCCGCAGTAGTAGCTGGCGGTGGGGCCTCCCCCGGTGGCGCTCAGCTTGTGATAGACCACCGCCCTGGGCACGTAGATGCAGCGATAGCCGGCCAACTGAGCCCGCCAGGCCAGGTCCACGTCCTCCACGGAGAAGAAGAAGGCCTCATCCAGGAGGCCCACCTGGTCGAGCAGCGTGCGGCGGTAGGCTGCTGCGCCGCCGCAGGGCCCGAACACCCACTCCTCCTGCTGGTACTGCCCGGAATCCCGCTGCCATACCCCTCGATTTCCGGGCACGCCGTCCGAGCCGTAGAAGTCCCCCGCCGAGTTGATGACGTCCCGCCGATCGTAGAGGAGCATTTTAGAGGCGGCCATCCCCGCCTCGGGGTGTTGGCTCAGGGCAGCGACCAACTCCGCCAGCCAGTTCGGGTCGGCCTCGGCATCATTGTTCAAGAGGGCGATGACGTCTCCCTGGGCAGCCCGGATCCCCTCGTTCGCCCCGCCGGCAAAGCCCCGATTGACCGGTAGCCTGACAATCTTGACCTGGGGATACCCTCTTTCCATCAAGGCCACCGACCCATCGGAGGAGGCGTTGTCCACGACGATGACCTCCCGGTGGTCATAGGTCTGGCGGCAGAGCGAGTCCAGGCAAGCCGGCAGGTGCCTCTCGCCGTTCCAGTTGGGGATGATCACGGAGACCAGCGGTGGCATGGGCTAGGTCCCTTTCACAAGCCCGGCCCAGTTGCTCACCACAAAGTCTTCCAGGGCCTCCTTCCACGGGCGCAGGGTGATGCCCAGGGCCTTTTCGGCACAGTAGTTGCGTAATTGGCCGTTCAAGGGTGGCCGGGAAGCCCGCACGTATTCCTTTGAGCTGATAGGCCTCACCGGGATATGCTCCCTGCCGGTGAGGAACATGATCTCCCGGGCCCACTCGTAGCGGGAGCAAGCGCCGGAATTGGTGAGGTGGTAGATGCCGTATTGTGGTTGCCGGACTAACTGGGCCAATGCCTGGGCCAGGTCCTTAGCGTAGGTGGGAGAGGCGATCTCATCATCCACCACGGACAGGCTACGCTGCTCGTCGGCCCGACGGATCATCTTGCGCACGAAGTTGTCGCCCCCCTCGCCGTAGAGCCAGGAAATACGGACGATGTAGAACTTGAGAGTGAGCATCTGGACGTACTGTTCCCCTGCCAGCTTGGACCGCCCGTAGGCGTTAATGGGGTTCGGCTGATCGAACTCCAGGTAGGGGCCGGTCTTGGTGCCATCGAAGACCTCGTTGGTGCTGATGTACACCATGGCCGACCCGGCCCGCTGGCAGGCCAGGGCGACGTTTTGCGTTCCCAGGGCATTTACCTGGTAGGCCGTATCGGGGTCCGTCTCACACCCATCCACGTTGGTGAACGCGGCGCAGTGGATCACCACCTCGGGCTGCAGGTCGGTGATGACCTGGCTTGTCTGCCGGTAGTCGGTGATGTCCATCTCTGGGAGGTCGAAATTGAAGATGGTCTCCTTGGCCAGGGCCCGGCCCAGAGCCCGGCCCAACTGTCCTTTGCTCCCCGTGATCAGGACGCGCAAGGGCGTGCCTCGCTCTCCCACTCGTTCTCGGGCAGAGTGTATCACATAATCCCGGGCAAGTCTAGCAGGGCCATCTTCAAGCAGGGGTGCTGGGGTGTAGAGGTGTTGGGGTGCTCGCCCCTGCTCCTCCGCACCTCTGCACCCCAGCATCTCGGCCTTCCCTGTACAGCCCATGTTCCTGGATGTATCGCTCCACCGCCTCGGGCACCTGGTAGCGGATCGGCAGGCCCGCCCGGACCCGGCTTTGTATCTCGGTGGAAGAGATGCCGATCTCCGGGGCGGGGACCATGTTCAGGACCGCCTTGACCCCCGGGATCCTGGCCTCCAGCTCGTCCATATTGCACTGGACCCCAGGCCGGGGCACCGCGGCGAGACGGCATTGCTCGATTATCTCCTGCGGCCGGTGCCATGCTGGCAGGTCTCGTAGGCTGTCCATGCCGACGATCAGGTAAAGCTCTGCCGCCGGGCCCAGCTCCCGGCGTAGAGCCGCCAGCATGTCCACGGTATAGGAGGGGCCCGGCCGCTCCAGGTCTACCCGGGAAAGGCAGAATCTGGGGTTGCCCGCGATGGCCAGCTCCACCATTGCCACCCGGTGAACTGCGGCGGTGAGAGGTCGGTCCGGCTTAAGGGGAGAGCGAGCGGCAGGTACGAAGAGCACCTGGTCGAGCCCCAGGCGCGCCAGACATTCTTGGGCCGCCACCAGGTGCCCGTAGTGTACGGGGTCGAAGCTCCCGCCCATAATGCCCACCCGCCGGCTGGGCCGCTCAGTCATAGCGCCCCTGCCACTCCAGTTCGAACTTGCCGATCAGCACGGCGTCGCCCGGCCGCACCCCCGCCTTCTCCAGGGCGACGGTCACCCCCATCCTGGCGAGCAAGCGATCCAGCCTCTCCCGGGCCTCCTCGTTTTCCAGGTCAGTCCGAGCCACCAGTCGTTCCACCCGGCTGCCCCGCACCCGGAAGGCCGGGCCCTCCCGTTCCACAGTGAAGGCCTCTTGCGCCCGGGGCTTCAGGAGGATCACCGGGCCCTCGGCCAGCGCTGCCGGCGGGGATGGCAGCGAGTGCAGCAGGCTCGCCACCTGCTCCAGGGGCACCCGCAGTCCCTCTCGCGTGGCCGCGGAAATGGCAAAGATGGGTAACCCTTCGCTCGTCAACTGTTCTTTCACCGTGGGCCAGCGCTCCCGAGCCTCAGGCAGGTCCATCTTATTGACCAGTATCACCTGGGGCTTGTCCGGAAGCGAGGGGTCGTAGGTCGCCATCTCGTTGTTGACGGTGCGAAAGTCTCCCAGTGGGTCGGTGGAAATGCCATCCAGGACGTGCAGCAGCACCCGGGTGCGTTGGATATGCTTCAGGAACTCGTGTCCCAGCCCGGCGCCGCGGTGGGCCCCCTCGATGAGCCCCGGTATGTCTGCGGCCACGAAGCTGTAGCCGCCCACGGCCACC
>JACQYG010000002.1 GCA_016208345.1 Chloroflexota bacterium | reverse complement strand
TCTCTTCTCTGGGCCGTACAGACGCCACAGGTATTCCGGTACGATCTGATCTACCAGGGATACACCAGCCCCCTGGGTGAGGCCACCGACGACGCCACGCTTCTGGAGCGACTGGGGGTCAAGGTAAAGCTGTACATGGGCTCCTACGAGAATATCAAGGTCACCACCCCTGAGGATTTCGCATTGGCCGAGCTGATATGCCACCGCCGCAAACGGCCTGGCTAGCCGGGGGCGCCCTCACCCGGCATCGGTTTCGGAGGCGACCCGGAGAACACAGTTGTCCCGGTCTTAGATACTGGCTGATGGAGACACAATGACCACCATCATAGTTTTCGTAGTGGTATTCAGCGTGCTGGTTTTCGTCCACGAGTTAGGCCATTTCCTGGCCGCCAGACGGGCAGGGGTGAAGATCGAGGAGTTCGCCTTCGGTTACCCGCCTCGGCTCCTGGCCATAAAACGAGGTGGGATCGATTATGCCCTGAACCTGATACCTTTTGGTGGGTATGTCCGGATGGCCGGGGAGGAAGACCCAAGCGTGCCCGGCAGCCTGGCCAGCCGAAGCCCCCGGCAACGGGCTGCGGTGTTGGTGGCTGGCCCGGCCATGAATCTTTTATTAGCGATCTTGCTTTTCGCCCTGGCCTTCTCGCAGGGTGTGGTCGTTGGGGTCAGCCCGGAGATCAGCAGCATAACCGCGGATTCGCCAGCGGCCAAAGCCGGGCTCCAGGTGGGAGACCGCATCCTGGCCATCGATGACCACAGCGTGAGATACTTCGCCGACATCCGGCCGCTGATCGGTGCCAAGAATGGGCAGGCCGTCAAGGTGACCGTTAGCCGAAACGGACAGGTCCAGGACTACCAGGTCCAGCCGCAGTACTTTGAGGCGGAAAACAGGTGGGTCATCGGCGTCGTTGGCAATAAGCCGGTCAAGGAGTATTACCCCATTTGGAGGGTGCTGTTTCTCGCCGCAGGAGAAACCTTTAAGGTCATGGCACTGACGCTCTACATCCCGGTGGCGGTCTTGCAGGGCCTGATCCCGGCCCAGAGCGTGCAGCCTATCGGACCGGTAGGGATCGCCCAGGCCACCGGGGAAATAGCGCGGCTGGGGCTTTTGCCCACCCTGGAGTTTGCTGCTTTTCTCAGCGTAAACCTGGGCATTTTCAACCTGCTCCCCATCCCCGCCTTGGATGGCGGGCGCCTGGTCTTCGTGATCCTGGAAGCGCTTCGCCGGGGCAAACGCATCGCCCCAGAAAAAGAGGGCTTGGTACACCTCCTCGGGCTGGCGGCGCTTTTCACATTCCTGGTGGCGGTCTCCTACTTCGACCTCCTGCGCTTATTCAGCGGCCAGCGGATCTTGCCCTGAAAGGAGCTGGTTCTGACCAAGGAGCAAACATAAGCTATGATCAAACGTAGGGGTTCGAAACCGGTGCGCATAGGCGCCGTCGTCGTTGGCGGCGGTGCTCCGGTGGTGGTACAATCGATGACCAACACCGACACCCGAGATGCGCCTGCCACCGTTGCCCAGATAAAAAGACTGGGAGAGCAGGGGTGCGAGATCGTTCGGGTGGCAGTGCCCGACATGGAGGCCGCCCAGGCCATCCCCGCCATCAAAAAGGCAATAAACCTCCCGCTCGTTGCCGACATCCATTTCGACTATCGTCTGGCTTTGGCCGCCATCGCGGGCGGAGTCGATGCCTTGCGCCTCAATCCGGGTAACATCCAGAATCACCAACAGGTTAAAGCTGTGGTGTCGGCTGCCAAAGAGCGAGAGATACCCATTCGCATCGGGGTGAATGCCGGCTCCCTGCCACCTAACCTGGACGGCCAGGAGCCATCTGGAAAACCCCAGGGCGTCAGTGAGAGGATGGTTCAGGCCGCCCTGAGCCACATTCGCCTCCTGGAGGACCTGGACTTTGACCTGATCAAGGTTTCCCTTAAGGCATTCGACGTGCCCACCACCATCGCCGCTTACCAGCGAATGGCTGAACTGGTCAGCTATCCATTCCATCTGGGCATCACCGAGGCTGGAACACCCAGGGCTGGCTCCATCCGGTCGGCAGTGGGCATCGGCACGTTGTTGCATATGGGACTGGGAGACACGATAAGAGTGTCGCTAACCGGCGATCCCGTGGAAGAGGTCATCACCGCCTATGAAATACTCAAGGCCTTGAACCTCAGGGAGCACGGGCCGGTGATGATATCCTGTCCAACCTGTGGCCGCACTGAGATAGACCTGGTAGGCCTGGCCCTCGCCGTGGAAAAACGGCTGGAGGGCATAGACAAGCCTATCAAGGTGGCGGTGATGGGCTGTGTGGTCAATGGGCCGGGGGAGGCCAGAGAGGCCGATGTGGGCATCGCCGGGGGAAGAGGCCGAGGAGTGATCTTCAGGAAAGGCGAGATCGTGCGTACCGTACCGGAGAGCGAGCTATATCCTGCGCTCTTGGCAGAGATCGACAAGCTCCTGGCTGAAACGAGCTGATCCAGGTCGGGGCGTGAAACAGGCTTTCACCGACCAGCATGCCGGAATTGATTGGAGAATTATCCTTCCATGCGGATGTCGCAGCTCTTCACCCGCACCTTGCGGCAAGCGCCGGCCGAGGCCGAATCTGAGGGCCACCGGCTAGCGCTTCGTGCTGGCCTGATCAGGCAGACAGCCGCGGGCATCTACTCCTACCTGCCGCTTGGCTGGCGCTCCTATCGGAAAATCGAGCAGATCATCCGGGAGGAGATGGATGCCATCGGCGCTCAAGAGCTATCCATGCCGGTGCTGCAACCGCGGGAGCGGTGGGAGGAAACCGGCCGCTGGGAAAGCTTCCAGCCCCCGCTATTCAAGCTGCGAGACCGCCGGGGCCATAGCCTCTGCCTGGGACCCACCCACGAAGAGGTGGTGACGGACCTGGTGCGACATCACGTGCGGTCCTATCGAGACCTACCGCTTCTACTCTATCAGATACAGACCAAATTCCGGGACGAACTGAGGCCCCGGGGTGGGCTTCTGAGGGCCAGGGAATTCGGCATGAAGGACCTTTACAGTTTCGACGCCACTGAGGATGGCCTGGATGAGAGCTATCACCAAGTGGCGAAGGCCTACGAGAGGATCTTCGACCGTTGTGGTTTGCCCTGGTTGGCGGTAGAGGCCGATAGCGGGCCTATTGGCGGAAAAGAATCCCTGGAATTCATGTTGCTGGGTCCGGCGGGCGACGATGAGGTGGTGCGATGTGGGCAGTGCGGATATGCTGCCAACCGGGAGAAGGCCCGGGCCAGGAAAGTGCATATTGCCCAGGGAGCGCCAGCCTCACTGTACGAAGTCTCCACGCCGGGGGTCAAGACCATAGCCGCGCTGGCTGCCTTCTTGGGGATCCCCGAGCATAAGACCCTGAAAGCGGTCTTTTATGCCGCCGATGGGCGGTTGATCTTCGCGGTCATTCGGGGTGATCTCACCATCAACGAGGTGAAGCTGAGAAACCTGCTACAATGCCAGGAGTTGCGCCTGGCCTCCGATGAAGAGGTGAAGTTGGCCGGCCTGGTGGCCGGCTCCGCCTCGCCGGTGGGGTTGACCGGCATCCCCATCATCGCCGACGATTCCGTGGCCGATGGAAATAACTTCGTGGCTGGGGGCAACCGCTCGGATATCCATCTCGTGAACGTGAATTACCCCCGGGATTTCACGGCAGAAACTCTGGCCGACATCGCCCTGGCGCGGGATGGAGATGGCTGCCCCAGGTGCCCGGGCTCTCTGCAGATCACCAAGGGGCTAGAGGTGGGCCACGTTTTCAAACTGGGAACCCTCTACAGCGAGCCCATGAGGGCAACCTTTCTGGATAGAAATGGCCATGAACAGCCAGTTCTCATGGGCTGCTATGGCATCGGCATCGGACGACTCTTGGCCGCCGCGGTGGAGCAGAATCACGACGAAAGGGGCATCATCTGGCCCCAGGCCATTGCCCCTTACACGATTCACCTTTGTGCCCTGGGCGTGGACAATGGTAACGTTCACCAGGCGGCGGAAAAGTTGTACACCGCTCTTCGCGACAGCGGGCACGAAGTGCTATTTGACGATCGTTTGGAGAGCCCAGGGGTCAAGTTCAACGATGCCGACTTGCTTGGATTGCCGCTGCGGGTCGTCATCAGCCCGCGGACGCTCTCCAACGACTGCGTGGAGGTCAAACGCCGCCGGGACAAGAGCTCCACCTCGACCAGCTATGGCAGCCTGGTCCAGCGACTGCCGGAGTGGTTACGCTCGTGAAGTGAAGGATGGGTCCAACCGGGACTTGCGTTATTGCTAGAAAAGTGCTATACTCTCGGCGGAAAAGTGGGTATCCCCCACTTTTCTTGTTGTCAGGCAATTTTCTCGGGAGGCAACGATAGATGAAAAACGATTTCATCGCTGCCATTTCACAATTGTGCTCGGAAAGGGGGATTTCCCGAGACGTGGTGATCCAGGCCATCGAGGCGGCGCTGATCTCTGCCTACAAGCGCAACTTTGGCCCCGGTCAAAACATCGTGGCCCGCATCGACCAGGACACCGGCGAGGCCAGGGTTTTCGCCCAAAAGCAGGTTGTGGGAGAGGTCCAGGACAGTCGACTGGAGATATCCCTGGTCGAGGCGAACAAGGTCCTGCCTGAGGCAAAGGTCGGCGACATCGTCGAATTTGAGATGACGCCCAAGGATTTCGGCCGCATAGCAGCTCAAACGGCCAAGCAGGTGGTCACTCAGAGGCTGCGAGAGGCCGAGCGTGAGGTGGTATATGCCGAGTACACCGACCGGGAAGGCGATATCGTCACGGGAGTGGTGCAACGCATTGAGCCCAGGGCAGTGGTGTTGGAGTTGGGCAGCAAAGTAGAGGCGATTCTGAGCTGGAGGTCCCGGAGATATTCAATGGTACTATCGAGCTGAAATCTATCGCCCGAGAGCCGGGGATGCGGTCGAAGGTAGCGGTGGCCGCTCGACAGGAGGGGTTGGACCCCGTCGGTTCCTGCGTGGGGCAACGGGGGGTGCGCATACAAAACATCGTGAACGAGTTGAACGGCGAGAAGATCGATGTGGTGCTATGGAGCCCGGACCCAGCGGTATACGTTGCCAACGCCCTGAGCCCCGCACAGATCGAGCGGGTGGAGATCAATGCCGAGGAGAAGACCGCTTTCGTTAAAGTGTCAGACAAGCAGCTCTCGCTGTGCATTGGCAGGGAGGGACAGAACGCCCGCCTGGCAGCCAAATTGACGGGTTGGCGGATAGATATCAAGGGCAGCAGCGATCTGGCTACGGAGCAGGTCTCTGCCTCCAGGCCCAAGAAGCCCGTGCATGTGGCTGGTGCCAGCGAGGCTGAATCGCTGCTGAAAATAAAGCTGGAAGAGGCCCTGAGGGAAAAGGCGGCCCGGGAGAGCCAGGAGGCGGCGAAACCCGAGGTGGTCAGGCTCTCCGAGAGCACCGGTTAGGCTCTCCTGATGTCTCTTGATGTCCCGGAGTTTAACTCCGGGACATCAAGTGGAGAGAGGTATCGTGTCCCCAAAACATATCCCTATGCGCACCTGTGTGGCCTGCCGCCAAAGCCGGCCCAAGCGCGAACTAGTTAGAATCGTACGGACCCTGGACGGCCAGGTGATGGCAGACCCCACCGGGAAGAGAGCCGGAAGGGGCGCCTATCTCTGTTGGGACCGAAAGTGCTGGGAGAGCGCCCTGAAGAAAAAGGCATTGGAATCTGCTTTGCAGACCCATATCGGACGCGACGACCAGGTCAAACTGGAGGAATTCGGTCAATCCGTACCTGAGAGTGGATCGGGCCTGGATGTCGGGAGCTGGAGGCAACAGGCCTTAGGACAATCGCGGGCCGGGAAAAGGAGTAGGGCATGACAGAGACTGAGGATCATAGGACAAGCGAAGACGAAAAGAAGCCAGCAGTTGGCTTGGGTTCAAAAGCTAGTGAGGCCTCTGGGTCAACACCCAGCCGACCGCCGGTCAAGCCGCCAGGCGTTGGGAAACCATCTACAGCGCCCGCCAGGCGTAAGCCGGAGCCTGCCCGCTCCACCATAAGCTGGATCAGGCCGCGCTCCGAGGCAAAAAAGCCTGCACCGGCACCCAGCCCGGTGAAAGGCCGCATTGACCTTGGAGCAAAGCCACAGCCGTTCCCGCAAGCCCCCAGACCTCAACCCTGGCCCGGGGCAGGACGACCGCCAGCCGGGTTTGTATCGCGGCCGATCCCGTCTGGAGCCAGTCGGGAAAGTCAGGTCCAGCTGGCCCCAACCGCTCCGCCACCTGCAGCCAAGCCCAAGGCGCTTCGCCCAGGGCCTGGGCCACGGCCGGTGGAGGCACCGCGTCCATCAGGTGAGACCCCGATGCCTGCGGCGGCGCCTACGGCGCCGGTCACGCCGCAGATGAGGCCACCGTCGCCGTCCCAGCCCGGCTTTATCCCGCGGCCTCCCCTTGCCGGGCCCAGGTTTGGGGCGCCCCCGCAACCAGGCCGGCCAATGCCAGGAGGCCGCGCTCGGCCGGCACAGGCTCCTGGTTGGATCGTTTCGAAAACCGATTCGCGCCGCCGCACCAGCTTCAAGCCAAAGCCCGAGCGGGCAAGAAAAGCAGAAGATGTGCGGCTCAAGGTCGGCCCTCAGAAACTCCAGGTAGCTAGCTTCGAACCAGAGGCCGGGCTGCTGAGGGTGCGCCCCACTGCTGGAAAGAAGCCGGCCAGGCTGGCAAAACCAAGGGCGGCGCTGCTCGGGGTCAAGCCTGAGCCAGTGGATATTTCTCCTAAACCGTTGATCCTGGAAGCCGTCCCCGGGGTCCAGGCACTCGAGAACGGTGAAGCCGCGCGGGCCTTGGCGATCCCGCGGAGCATCAGTGTCAAAGATCTGGCGGAGGCCTTGGGTGTTGGGCCGGTGGAGGTTATAAAAGAGCTGATGAAGAACGGCATCATGGCCGGGATAAATCAGACCATCGATTTTGACACCGCTGCCATCGTGGCCTCGGATTTGGGCATCGAGGTGCAATTGGCGCAGGAGCCGGTGCCTGCGGCCGCCGTTGTCCAGGAAATGAAGAAGGAGCCAGTTAAGGCTCGGCGCATCGCAGAGGAGGATCGGGCCCATTTGGTTTCCAGGCCGCCGGTGGTCACGGTCATGGGACACGTGGATCATGGTAAGACGTTGCTTCTGGATGCCATTAGGGAGACCAACGTCATCGCCACCGAGGCAGGAGGCATTACTCAGCACATCGGCGCTTATCAGGTGGAGAAGAACGACCACAAGATCACCTTCCTGGATACGCCTGGCCACGAGGCCTTCACCGCCATGCGGGCCCGGGGTGCGCAGGTCACCGATATTGCCGTATTGGTAGTGGCGGCTGATGACGGCGTCATGCCCCAGACCCTGGAGGCCATGAACCATGCCAGGGCCGCCCAGGTCCCCATCATCGTTGCCTTGAACAAGATCGATAAAGAAAACGCCAACCCCGATCGAGTGAAACAACAGCTATCGGACGTTGGTTTGGTGGTGGAGGAGTGGGGCGGTGATGCCATTTGCGTGGCCGTCTCCGCCAAGAAGAAGATCGGGATCGAAGCCCTTCTGGAGATGATCCTCCTGGTAGCTGAGATGGCCGATCTTAGAGCTAATCCAAATCGCCGGGCCACCGGCACGATCATCGAAGCGGAGATGGACAGGAACAAGGGGCCCCTGGCCACGGTTCTCGTACAGAACGGAACCCTGAGGTTGAACGATAATGTCGTGGTGGGCAGCATCTTCGGCAAGATCAGGGCCATGTTCAATGACAAAGGAAAACGGGTCAGAAAGGCCGAGCCGGCGACTCCGGTGGAGATACTGGGCCTGACCGATGTGCCCCAAGCGGGGGACATGCTGGAGGTGATGGCCGATGAGGGGACTGCTCGTGCCATCGCGGCGCAGCGAGCTGAGCAGAAGCAACGGGAGGCAGCAACACAGATCACGCCCAAAGTCACGCTAGACGAACTGTTCGCTCAGGTCCAGGCTGGAGCGGTCAAGGAGTTAAACGTCATACTCAAGGCCGATGTGCAGGGCTCCATCGAACCCATTCGCGATTCGCTGTTGCGCCTGGGCAACGAACAAGTCAAAGTGAAGATAATTCACGAGGGCACCGGCAATATCTCCGAGTCCGACATCATGTTGGCGGCAGCCTCGAAGGCCATTGTCATTGGCTTCAATTCTAGCCCGGATGCGGCAGCCAGGCGCCAGGCGGAGGCCCAGGGGGTGGACGTACGCGAGTACGACATCATATATAACCTCGTCGATGAGGTGAACAAGGCCCTCACCGGGCTCTTGGAGCCGAAGTACGAGAACGTGATCGAGGGCCATGCCGAAGTGCGTGCTACCTTCAGGGTGAGCAAGGGAGAAATGGTGGCCGGCTGCATGGTACTAGATGGCCAGATCACACGAGCCTCTTTGGTAAAAGTTCAACGTAACGGGGAGACGATCTTCGACGGAAAGGTGGCCTCCCTACGTCGTTTCAAGGAGGATGTCCGAGAGGTAACTGCTGGCTACGAGTGCGGCATTGGCTTAGAAGGCTTTAGTGATTTCAAGGAGAAGGATATCCTGGAGGCCTACAGAAAGGAGCGGGCCAGCGTATCCCTGAACTGACTTTCGGCATTCGGCCAGGGAGGCTTGGCTTGAAAGGAATGTCGAGGAGAGCAGAAAGAGTCGGCGAGCTGATCCGGGACGAGATCAGCGAGCTCTTGCGCCGGCAGACTCGCGACCCGAGGCTGTCTGGCAACTCCGTGATCTCCATCACCCAGGTGGAACTGACCGATGACCTGCGGTTCGCCAAGGTCTACGTAAGCATCCTGGGGGCATCAGCGGAGGAGAACAGGGAGGCCTTTGGCAGCTTAGTGCACGCCACCGGTTTCTTTCGCCACGAGCTTGGCCAGAGGCTGTCGCTGCGCTATGTGCCGGAGATCAGCTTCAAGCTGGACACATCTATTCAGCAGGGCGACCGGATCATGCAGCTCTTAAAGGAAATCGAAAAGAAGGAAGAATAGGATTGCATGGCAAGCGCTGATGCTGTTCTTTTGATCTCCCAGGCGCGGCGAATCCTGATCGTCGCCCACATTAATCCGGATGGCGATGCCCTGGGCTCTGCTCTGGGGCTTTACTACGGACTGGTGCGCCTGGGCAAGAGCTGTGAACTGGCCTGCCCCAGCCCCGTTCCTTCGTCGTTCTCCTTCTTGCCTGGTGTTGAGCTATTCCACCAGCAGGTCACCCAACGACCAGATTTATTGATCGTGCCCGATTGTAGCGACGTGGACCGGCTGGAGGGGCTTTTCGAGCCAGGACTCTTGGTAGGCGTCCCCACCCTGAACATCGATCACCACATCACCAATCGGAGGTTCGGCACGGTCAATTTCATCGACCCGGCCGCCGCCGCAGTAAGCGAGATGGTGTTGGATCTGCTGCAACGGCTGGGCGTTGCCATCGATCCCCGCATCGCCACCTGTCTTTTGACGGGCCTGGTCACGGACACGCTGGGATTCCGCACTACCTCCGTCACCGCCCGGACATTGAGGGCCGCAGCTCTACTGATGGAAGCCGGAGCGTCCCTGGCACAGATCACAGAGGCGGTTTTCAATGCCCGAGCGTTGGCCGCGGTGCGTTTATGGGGCAAGGTGCTTACTGAGTTTCAAGTTGACGGGCCGATAGTTTGGGCCAAGATCAGCCAGGCGCTACTTAGAGAACATGGGGTTCAGGAGGACGAGGTCAAAGGCCTGGTGAGCTTTCTGCGGGGAACTCAGGGAACCTTGGTGGCGGTGCTCTTTGTGCAAAACGGCAACGGTGGCGTTAAGATCGAGTTCCGGTCCAATGGCAAGGTCGACGTGGCCGATCTGGCTGCCCGATTGGGAGGAGGGGGACATCGCTCCGCCTCAGGCTGTACGGTCAAGGGGAGCATGACGGTGGTGGAAAAGAGGGTCCTGGGCCTGGTGCGCCAGGCCTTGCAGCTGACCGAGATGGCCCCTGGGGACTCGTAGCCTCCGCGGGCTCTTCTCGGGTTTTCCTTTATGAGCGTAGACGGGATACTCAACGTCCACAAGCCTAGAGGCCTGACCTCCCACGATGTGGTGGAGGCGGTCAGGATCTGGTCCCAGCAGAAGAGGGTCGGCCACGCCGGCACACTGGATCCCCTGGCCACCGGCGTGTTGATCCTGTGCCTGGGCCGTGCTACCAGATTAGCCTCCTATCTGGAAGAGGGCACCAAGAGCTATCGCGCCGAGGTCTTTCTGGAGGTCCGAATTCATCGTATTGAACTGGTGGCCTGGGAGCCGCCAACGGCGGTCTTGGCGGTGGAATGCGGCAAAGGGACCTACATACGTTCCCTGGCCCGGGACCTGGGGCAACTGATGGGTTGTGGGGCACACCTGAGCAGCCTGGTCCGGCTCAGCTCTGGCCGATTCTTCCTGGAAGATGCCGTAGATATGGAAAACCTGCAACTGGGCTTTGCTCATGGTTTTTGGGAAGAGTTCCTGTACCCGGTGGACGAAGCGGTCCTGGGGTACGATGCCATGATCCTGGGCCAGGCCAACGCAAACCGGCTCAAGAATGGCCAGCCCCTGTCTTTTTCAAAGGGTCCCGGTGACCATGCTGAGAGGTCCTGGCCGTGTCGGGCCTATTCTCTTCAGGGCCAGTTCCTGGCGCTGATGAGCTGGGACCAGGTGCGCGGCCATTGGCTTCCATCCAAGGTATTCGTATAGTCTAAGCACAGTAAGGAACAGGGCAGGTGAATGCAGGTGGTTGAAGAGCTGGAGAAGATCGCTCCCGATAGCGATGTGGTGGCCAGTGTAGGGGTCTTCGATGGGGTTCACATTGGCCATCAAGAGCTGCTTCGGCGAGCCGTCGCTCGAGCCCAGGAGGCGGGTTGTCTGAGCGCGGCCATTACCTTTCACCCTCATCCCCGGGCGGTTCTCGGCCAGGGCATACAGCAGACCTATCTGAACGACCTACCGGAACGTCTCGGCTTGATCAAGTCGCTGGGCATAGATGTCGTCGCCACCCTAACCTTCACCCCACAGTTAGCGTGCCTTTCCGCTCAGGAGTTCGTGCAACTGATCTCTAGCCACCTACGGGTTAAGGAACTCGTGGTAGGTGATGGTTTTGCGTTGGGACGCCACCGGGAGGGCACGGTGGAGGTGCTGCGGTCCATTGGAGAACAATTGGGCTTCACCGTCAACGCCGTGGGGCCAGTAGTCGTCGGCGGGGCAATCGTGAGCAGCTCCAGGATCCGGGATCTTCTAAGAAACGGCGATGTTGCCAGAGCACAGGGGCTCTTGGGTCGCCGCTATAGCCTGGGCGGCTTAGTGGTGCTAGGGGCAGGTCGCGGCCGAGCCATTGGATTTCCAACTGCCAACATTGCGGTCCCGCCGGAGCGCACCATCCCCTTGGATGGCGTGTACGTGGTTTACGCCTACATCCGGGGCGAATCACGTCCAGCGGTAACCAGCATCGGCACCAGGCCCACTTTCGATAACGGGTTGCGGACGGTTGAGGTCCATATACTGGATTTCGACGAGGATATCTACGGACAGGAGTTGAAGATCGAGTTCGTGAGTCGGTTGAGAGGGGAGGAGCGTTTCGCTTCCGTGGCCGCGCTGGTCGCCCAGATCGAGGCCGACGTGGTCGCTGCTCGGAAGATGCTGCTGGGGCGCCCCGACTTGCAAGCCTCGCTCAGGCCGCAAGAGACTCCGGCTGAGCCTTGACAATCGGTGACGGAAGTGCTATCATCGGTGCACGTTAGGTTGAGGTATTAGTCAAATGGACTTCCTGAGCACGCGAGGTTTCAAGTATGTCTATCGCCGGCGTGCCCAGGGGCCTGGTGTGGAAGCATAGCAGGGCCAAACACCAAGCCATGGGCACGCTGAAGCCGAGGCCCGTGGCTATTTTTGTGCCTTTTTTGGCCATGGGCGTCGTCACGTCCATGGCATTTCTGTATGAAGGGGGTCGAATATGGATCTAGACCGTCTTCTGCATCGCGCCGTGGCGGAGATAATAACCGAAGAAGAGCTGCTCGCTCGTCTGCGGCCGGGCCGGCCCCTCAGGCTGAAACTGGGGTTTGACCCCACCAAGCCAGACCTGCACCTCGGCCACGCCGTCGCCCTGCGCAAGCTGCGGCAATTCCAGGAGCTGGGGCACCAGGTGGTCCTGATCGTTGGAGACTGGACGGCCCAGATTGGAGACCCGTCGGGCAGGGACGAAAGCCGCTCTGTCCTTTCGCCCGAGCAGGTAAGAGAGAATGCCCAGACCTATATGGAGCAGTTTTTCAAGGTGGTGGACAAGGACCGAACCGAAGTACGCTGGCAGAGCGAGTGGTTCGGTAAGTTCACCCTGGCTGACGTGTACGATTTGACCAGGCGCTTCACTCTGGCCGACATGATGGAGCATGAGACCTACGACAGCCGCTTCAAGGCTGGCCAGCCGGTAACTATCATGGAGTTGATGTACCCACTGTTGCAGGGCTATGACTCGCTGGCCATAGATGCCGACGTGGAGTTCGGTGGCACCGACCAGAAGTTCAATATCCTGGTCGGCCGCCGGCTTCAGGCCATGCTGGGAAAGACCCCCCAGAGCGTGTTCCTGGTGCCGCTCCTGACGGGCGCCGACGGGCGCAAAATGAGCAAGAGTTTCGGCAATACCATCGACCTGGCTGAGCCGCCCGAGGAGATGTATGGCAAGGTCATGTCCATCTCCGATACGGTGTTGATCGAGTACTTCACGTTGACCACCGACGTCACGGAGGCCGAGATCGATGACATGCAGGAGAGGATGGCGGTCGGAACGGTGAACCCCCGGGATCTAAAGATGCGCCTGGCCAGGGAGATCGTGGCTCAATTCCACGGTCCGCGGGCAGCAAAGGCGGCCGAGGGCGAGTTCACCCGGATCTTCCAGCGACGAGAGCTCCCCAGCGACATGCCCGAATTCGAGCTCACCGCGCCGGTGGCGCTCTGCACTTTCCTGGCTGATGCTGGACTGGCCAGGTCAAAGAGCGAAGCCAAAAGGCTCACGCTACAAGGCGCGGTGGAGGTCGATGGCCAGAAAGTACTGGACCCGGACCGCCTGATCCCCGTTCTCCCGGTAGTCAACTCCGTGATTCGAGTGGGCAAGCGGCGATTTTGCCGCGCCCTGCTAAAACACGACCAGTAAAAGAAGCTGAACAAGCAGAAGCCCCTCACCAAATGCACGATGAGGGGCTTCTGCTTGCCTGGTACGGGAAGCGCTCGTCATTTCTGGGCAGCCTCTCGTTCCTTTTTGGCCTGTTCGATGATCCCCTGGGCAATGTGGCCCGGGACCTCCTCGTAGTGCGCGAACTCCATACTAAAGATGCCCCGGCCCTGGGTGATGGAGCGCAGGTCGGTGGCATATCTCTGTACCTACGCCAGCGGCGCCTGGGCGGAGATGACGCTCACGCCCGACTTCGGCTCCATCCCTAAGACCCGGGCTCGCTTGGAGTTCAGGTCACCGATTACGTCGCCCATGTATTGCTCCGGGACAGTTATCGTCAGGTTGACGATGGGCTCCAGGAGCACGGGCCGGGCGTTGGGGTCGCTCACCCCTTTTCTGATCGCTCCGATTGCCGCCAGCTTGAAAGACATCTCCGACGAATCCACCGGGTGATAGGACCCGTCGTACAGGGTGACCCGCAGGTCAGTGATCGGATAACCGGCCAGTAGGCCTTCCAAAA
>JACQYG010000001.1 GCA_016208345.1 Chloroflexota bacterium | reverse complement strand
CACATATGCCTACAAAGGCGTGACCTACTACTTCTGCTCGGCCGGCTGCAAAAAGTCGTTCGAGAAGGAGCCGGAGAAGTATCTGGGCAAGAAGGTGGAGATGGGCCACGGACATGGCGGCCACGGCTGCTGCTAGCGATGCAACACGGCACGTGGGGGCGATTTCCAATCGCGACGGGAGGCGGTCAGCAGCGAGGCCGCCTCCCAGGCCCATCTGCATGTCAGCAAAGCCTTATGATAGGCTATTCTTTCCGTTAAACGTCAGCAGCGCATTGCATGTTTACCATCGCCATTGACCCTGTGCTGCTGCGCATCGGCCATTTGGAGGTGCGCTGGTATGGCGTAATGATCGCCCTGGGGATTGCCACGGGTCTTTTCATCGCCCTCAGGGAGGCAAAGCGCAAGGGTATAGCCACCGACCTCATTTACGATGTAGCCACGTGGGCCATTATTGTCGGATTCCTGGGAGCGCGGGTCTTCCATATCCTGGACTTTTGGGACTATTATTCCCAAAACCCTGGTGAGATCCTCGGCTTGCGCTTCAGCGGCCTGGCCATCTATGGGGCCCTGGTGGGTGGCCTGGTGGCGGTGGCGGCCTATAGTCTCTGGAATAAGGTCTCATTCTGGAAACTGGCTGACGTGGCGGCCCCTGCCCTTCCCCTGGGTCAGGCCATCGGGCGCATCGGCTGCCTGATCAATGGCTGCAACTACGGCACACGTACCACGCTCCCCTGGGGAGTGGTCTGGACGAGCCCATACAGCATGGCTCCCATAAACGATGTCCCTCGCCATCCGGCCCAGGCCTACGAGCTTCTCTGGACACTGGTCGTCTTCGCTGTGGTCTGGGCAATGCGCAAACGCTTCCAGACCGACGGGGTGCTCCTCTTGCTCTGCTTTGCCCTCTACTCTGCCGGGCGGGTCTTCATCTCATTCCTGCGGGAGGACACCATCGCGCTCTTTGGGCTGCGCCAGGCACAGGTGATTGGGCTTGCTGTGGTGGTCATTGCCCTGCCCCTGGCCTGTTATCTGATGCGGCGTCGCACTGTTCAACCTAGCGGGTAGAAGCCCAATCGTATTGGGCGCCCGAGGCGGTCAATGTGATTGGCCTCCTACCCTACACCGTACTACCTGCGGAGGAGGTTATGGTATGCAGGATGGCAGGCGGCGTCTTTATATAGTGCTCCTGATTCTCATGCTCGTGGGCATCGGCGCTGTGGGCCTTATTGCCGGGCGCGTCCGGCCGGCCGCTGTACCCTTGTCGGCAACCAGTACACCAGGCGAAGCGGGGTCAGCCTCCTTGCCACCATCGCCATCCACGAGGGCAGAAGACGTCGACCCGGGGGCCAAAGCGCCAGATTTCAGCCTCAAGGACTTGGATGGGCGCACTGTAACCCTGTCCCAATTCCGGGGGCAGTCGGTGATGCTTTTCTTCTGGGCCACCTGGTGAGGGTGGTGCCGAGGGATGGTTCCATCCCTCATCGAACTCCAGAAAGAGTATGGCGAGAAGGGCCTAGTGATCCTGGCCATAGACGCTGGCGATGAGGATGTGTCCACCGTACGCGCCTTCGTTCAGGCCAACAGGGTCAACTACCTTAACTTGATGGCCGATGCCCAGGTGATACAGGCCTACCGCCTGACCGGGCATCCCCTCAGCGTCTTCGTCACACCGCAAGGGACAATCTACAGCCTATACCTGGGGGCCACGAGCAAGAAGACCTTGGAGAAGGACATCCAGGCACTCCTGGGGCAACGATAAGCGGAAGGGAGGTGATGGTGAGGACGCCGGGCGCTCCCCCATTCCACCTGTGCCATCCGTGACCGATGGGGGAGCCTGCCTGGCCCGGGCAGGCATTCCACCATAGTATATCCTATTGGTGAGCGAAAAAAGGCAGGATGATGGAGAAGAATGTCTAAGAATCACCACCCGCTGCAGGGGCGTACAGGCAAACGGGTCCATAAGAGCAAGAAACGTGAACCGTCAAAGGCATCTCGCTTGTGGCCCTATTTCGGCCTGGTCGGCGGGCTTCTTCTGGGAGCAGCCGTTTTGGTCGGTCGTGGGAACCGGACACCGTCACCAACCACTCCGTCGCCCACGCCGACAACATCTCAACCATCCTTACCTGTTCCGGCGGTGACCGCGATCTGGCTGGAGCCTACCATGACGCCCCGTCCCATGGCCACCCCCATACCCCCACCCCTCGGCTATAAGCCGAGCTATGTCGGCGGCCCTCGTTTGGAGGTGGAGAAGCCTGATCTGGACCTGGGGACGTTGGTCTACGAGCAGCACGTCGTTGCTACCTGGACAGTGCGCAATGTGGGTGACGCCACCCTGACCATGCGGCCACCCGCCATCGCTAAAACGTTAGAGGGGTGCTGACCACCCGAGGTGTTCGTCGGTACGACGACATTGAGACCAGGGGAGAGCAGCTTTATCGCCGCGCCCTTCACCATGCACGAGGGGATGGGGGGGCCGCACTTGTTTGTCATCGCCATGCATTCTAACGATCCTGTTTCGCCTACCCAGGAGGTGCGGGTCCGCTCCAACTGGATCCCACCACCTGGGGGGAAGCCGTAAGAGACGCGGAGACACGGAGACGCGAAGATTCACCGCGTTACCCATTCGAGGGAATTCATACAGTTGAAAACCACGCTGCTGTCTATCTCACGACCCAGTGAGGGTGGCCTGCTGCGTTTCTACCCTCTCCGGGCCTTCTCGTACAGCCGTTTCTGGCCATCGATCTTTCAGATTGCCACTGTCCTGGGGCTGGTCTTGGTCTTGTACTTCGCCTTCTTTGGCACCATCCGCCCGGCCCGCAACTTTGCCACGGTGGTAACCTGGACGTTGTGGTGGCCGCTCTTACCCTGGAGTTTTCTCTTTCTGGGGCGAGCCTGGTGTGCTATCTGTCCGTTGGCGGCGATCGGCTCCTGGGCTCAGGAGCCGGGAGCGCGGCTGGGCCTGGCCGCGGGGCGCCAGCCTGGAGCCTGGCTGAAACGCTACGGTGTCTGGCTCATGGTCTTCACCTTCGCCGCACTGGCCTGGGTGGACCGTACCTTTAGCATCATCGGCTCACCCAGGGCCACAGGGGTACTCCTGCTCATCCTGATGCTCGGTGCCCTGCTGATGAGCCTCCTCTACCGGCAGCGGGCCTGGTGCCGTTATCTCTGCCCGTTGGGGGCCCTCTCCGGCATCTACGCCACCACCGCTGCTGTGGAGCTACGGGCGGATAAGGCCATATGCCAGACCTGCAGGACTAAGGCCTGCTACGCCAGTTGCCCGCTCTATGAGTTCCCCCAGACGATGGACTCTAATCGCAACTGCAATCTCTGTGGGAATTGCCTGAAGAGCTGCCAGCACGGGGCCATCGCCCTGGCACCGCGCCCACCGGGCCAGGAACTTTGGCTCTTTCGTCACTCCTTGGTAGCCGAGTCTACCCTTGCGGTGCTGATGGTAGCCCTGGTCTATTTGCAGACTATAGACATGACCCTACCCTGGGGCGATTACATGAAGGCGGTGGTGGAAAACACCCCCCTGGTAGGCTACAACGCTGCCTTCACCGCTACCTTTGGCGCGGTCATCGCCCTGGGGCTGGGAAGCTACCTGGTGGCAGCCTGGGCCTCAGGGCGGCTGAGTGGCGTAGGACTGGCCACCATCTTCGCCCGCTTTGGCTATGCCTATATTCCCCTGGCCCTTTCTGGACACCTGGGGCACAACTTCTCGCACCTTCTTTTGGAGGGGCCAAGGGCGATCCAGACGGCGTTGAACCAGTTGGGCATCCCGATTAGCCTGGTGCCGGAGGCGCTGACGGACGCTCCCCCAGATTTTAGCACGGTGACGGTTCTGACCATCATGGTGCTGGCGATAGGCATTGGTGCTTCTGCCTACGTCCTTTGGCGTATAGTCAAGCGAGAGGGGAGAGCGGCGATCACGGCCTGGCCGCATTTTGCCTTGCTGGGATTCTTCTCGTTGGCCTACCTGGTCATGTTCCTTTTGCCGATGAACCCCAGGCATGGACACTAAGAGACGAAACTGAGGAAATGAAGGAAAGATACGTCCTGCTAATGCTTACTGCGCTAGGAGTGGTGCTGGCCGGATGTGGGAAGTCGGAAAAAGTGGGGAGCTTTCCAGCCTTTGTCTACACCTCGGCCACCAGTCTGGAGTCATATCGCCTGGCGGTGCGTTCGCCGGTCTTCTTAGAGAAAATGCCCTGCTATTGCGGTTGTGTGCAGTCGGCCAATCCGCCGCATCGCAACCTGAAGGAATGCTTCATCAAGCCCGACGGTCGCTTTGAGGAACATGGGGCTACCTGCGACCTCTGCGGCAAGATCGCCCTGGACGCTGAGGCCTGGCGCAAGGAGGGGCTATCCCTGAAAGAGGTGCGGGCACGGCTGGACGCCAAGTATCAGGAATACGGCAGGCCAACCGACACGCCGCCCATAGAGTAGCAGGCAAGGAGAGAGACAGGTGAAACCGAAGATACCCATGCCGTCCTGGCGCTGGCTGGCGATCCTGGCGTTCTTCCTGACCATGGTTGGCAGTGTGATCCCTGGCCTGGCTGCCGAAGACCTGAAGATCAAGCGCGTGAGCATTGCCATCTGGCCGGAGTACGACGACCCACGGGTGTTGGTGCAATACTCCGGCGAGTTCAGTGGAGGGCCTTTCCCCCAGCGGGTACAGCTTTATGTGCCTAAGGGGGTGGCTATAAACTCGGCCTGCGCGGTGGATCCCAATGGGCAGCACACGAGCGAGGTCTGGGAGATGAAAGACACCAGCGATGGCTATGCCTTGGTGACCTATAATCTGCCGATCCCCACCTTCCACCTGGAATTCTATTACAACCCTCTGGAAGGCACCCCTGACAAGAGCATGACCTACCTGTTCAAGGCCCCTTATGCCATAGAGAGCCTGCAACTGGAGGTGCAACAGCCGCTCAAGGCTGGCAACTTCTCAGTTACTCCACCCACCACGTCCATCGGGACGGATGCTCAGGGTTTCAAGTACTACAACTACAGCTATAGCGACCTGGAGCGGGACAGGGTAATTGAACTCAAGATTGCTTACACCAAAAGCGATCCCAACCCTTCGGTGACAAAAGGCTCGCCCAGTGGCGGGGCAGCTAGCGGCGTGAACTGGGGAAAGGTGATCTTGCTCATCGGCGGGGCGTTGCTCTTAGGCGTGGCCGCTTATTGGGTGGTGGATCAACGTTCTCGGCGAGACTACGGGCCTCAGCGCTACAGCCCCCCACCAGGAAAGGCGGCACGCAAAGGGAGCGCGGATCGTGCGGCGCCAGCAGGAGGCTTTTGCGCTAACTGCGGTCAGGCCCTGGAAGCAGGTGATCGCTTCTGCCCACGCTGTGGAACCAGGGCGAGACGGCGGGCGTAAACAGATATGGCGAAAACTATAGCGAAGAAGAAGTGGAACCTCACCGGCACACTGCTGGTTCTCTTTGTCTTTGGTGCCTTGATCGCCGTGCTGACCAGGCTGACCCTGGGGGTGATAGAGACCAGCCCAGTGAAGGACGTGAGTATCCCTGGCCGCTTGGCCGGGATGGCCCTGACCAATACGGTCACCGGCGAGGCGGCCCTGCAACAACTGGCTGAGCTGCATGGCAAAGAGGTGAGTCTGGCCAGCGGCTACATCGCCCACTACAAGAACCGGGAACGCGAGGCTATCGCCTGGGTGGGCATTACCCGCACAGTGGAGCAGGCCAGGCAACTAAGCGAAGCTATGACCCGTCGTATCAAACAAGGGAATCGCTATTTCACTAACCTGCGCACCGAGGAGGTGGGCGATCTCCAGGTCTACCGCCTGGACGGTGCCGATGGTATGGCACACTACTATTACCAGAAGGCCAACAAGGTCATCTGGATAGGCATCGGCGGTGAGCAGCCAGAGGTGGTGACGCGCGAGGCAGTGAGGGTGACGTGGTAAGGGCGATTGCAGATTTTCGATTTGCAATTAGGTGGGGAGGGGAGAGTGCGGCGGAGGAGGTGGCTGTGGGGACTGGCGGTTATCGTGGTGGCGTTGTTGGGCCTGGGGGTACGTGGCTGGTATGATATGACCCGGGTCTATTACCTGACGGTGAGCGAGCTACAGGCCAAGGGCGAGGCTGCCTACAGCGAGGGTTCCCGTGTGGGAGGCACAGTCGTGGCTGGTTCGGTGGAATGGGACAAACGCCAGGGACTCCTGCGGTTTCACCTCAGCGACGATGGTGCGACCGGGCAGGCGCTACCGGTCGTTTACCGGGGCACAGCACCCGATGGTTTCAAGGCCGGCGTCGTGGCTATCGCCGAAGGCCGTCTGGGGCGTGATGGTGTTTTTCAGGCAACACAGGTGCTATTGAAGTGCCCGCACAGCTATTTGCCGCAATAACGGTTGATTGGTGGAGGTGTATCCATGGCTGTGGCAGAGGCGACGCGGCCCGTGGGCCGAGGCTGGCTTAAGGCCAATAAATTGAAGCTGCTTTTGGGCGTGGGGATTGTAGTGCTGGCCATCACCGCCCTGGGTTTGAACGCCTTCCAGGGTAACATGATGTACTACCTGACGGTGGGCGAGCTAAAGGCCCGCCAGGCCGAGGTGGTGGGCCAGGGAGTACGCCTGGCCGGCAAGGTGCAAGAAGGCTCCATCCAGCGAGACAATCGCATCATGACCCTGCGCTTCTTGGCCTACGACGAGAAAGACCCCACCAAAACGGTGCTTGTGGCCTACAGAGGAGTAATCCCGGATACTTTCAAAGAGGGAGCCGACGTGGTGGTCGAGGGCAAGCTGGACGCCAACGGCGTTTTCCAGGCCAGCCAACTCTTCGCTAAATGCCCATCCAAGTACGAGCCGGAGTAGTTCCTTATACGCAGTGCCCACGGCGAAGGTTAAAAAATAGCTCACCACGAAGATGCTAAGACGCCAAGTTTTCGTTTGTATCTTCGTGCCTTGGTGGTTCAAATCGGGAGGTATCATGGAAAAACTGAGAGCGTTGTGGACAGCGGTACGGTCCTTCTTGAACGGCATGTGGCAGGCCAGCGGCTTCAACGAGGAGGCCTGGCGACGACAGATACACCAGATGAAGGAAAAACCGCCGGAGAAGGGTTCTTCGGAATACTGGCGGCATAGACCACTCTAAACTCCTTGACATCCGATTTTGTGCAGATGAGACAAGATTTTATAGCAACGAAACAAAGGTCGCCAAGAAACCGGTTATAACCTTTGCTTATAGGCTTGAATGGCATAGCTTGTCACATCTTTGGAGGTAATAATGCCTGATCTCAGCAATGCAGCTTTACTGGTCAGCCCGTTGGTAGCGGCCTATGCTATGGTGGCCGCTTTGCTGGCGGTGCGCAAGGGATATGGGGAACTCTTGCAGAGCAGCCGCAACAGCATCTATGTGGTGGCTGCCTTTACCACCATCGCATCTATCGCCCTCTTGTATGCCTTGATTGGCCGGGACTTCTCCCTGAAGTACGTGGCCGAGTACTCCAGCCGAGACATGACGCTCTTTTATACCATCTCTGCTTTCTGGGGCGGCAACGAGGGATCACTTCTCCTCTGGGCCTGGACACTGGCCATCTTAGCCACCGTGGTCGTCTGGCAGAACCGGGAGCGACACCGGGACCTCATGCCTTACGTCATGGCCGTGATGATGGGCACGGAGACCTTCTTTCTCTTCCTGCTCACCTTCATCGCCAGCCCCTTCACCCGGCTGGCGGTCACCCCACCCGATGGCAATGGCTTGAATCCATTATTGCAGAATCCGGGGATGTTCTTTCACCCCACCACCCTCTACCTGGGCTACGTGGGCTTCACCATACCCTACGCCTTCGCCATGGCGGCGCTCATCACTGGCAACTTGGGGAGCGAATGGCTCAAGAGCACCCGTCGCTGGACGCTCTTCGCCTGGTTCTTCCTGGGGCTGGGGAACCTCTTCGGGGCCCAATGGGCCTACGTGGAACTAGGTTGGGGCGGCTACTGGGGATGGGATCCGGTGGAATCGGCTTCCTTCATGCCCTGGCTCACCGGCACGGCCTACCTGCACTCGGTGATGATCCAGCAGCGCCGGAGTGCGCTCAAGGTCTGGAACATGGTGCTGATCATCGTTACCTTCGCCCTCTCTATCTTTGGGACGATGCTCACCCGCTCTGGCATCCTCTCTTCCGTGCACACCTTTGGCCAGAGCAACATCGGGCCGATGTTCGTGGGCTTCCTCGGGCTGATCGTCATCTTCTCCGTGGCCCTGCTAGTGGAACGGTTGGATAGGCTCCAGAGCGAGAACGAGTTGGACAGCCTCGTCTCCCGGGAGTCTAGCTTCCTCTTCAATAACCTCTTGCTAGTGGGAGCAGCCTTTGCCACCTTCTGGGGAACGGTCTTCCCCTTGGTCTCCGAGGCGGTGCGGGGCGTGAAGATCACTGTGGGCCCGCCTTTCTTCAACCAGGTGAATGCGCCAATCTTCCTGGCCATTATCGTCCTCATGGGCATCTGCCCCCTCATTGGGTGGCGGCGGGCCTCCACGGAGAACCTGATCCGCAACTTTCTATATCCTTTCATCGCCACCATGGTTTTCGCACTGGTGCTTTTCGTGGGCGGCATCCGTGAAAGCTACGCCGTGGTGGCCTTCTCCCTGTGTGTGTTCGTCGTCGCGACAATTCTATTAGAGTTCTACCGAGGGACTCGAGCGCGGCACCGCACCTTAAGCGAGGGCTATCTGGCCGCCTTCTTCAACCTGATCTGGCAGAACAAGCCCCGCTATGGCGGCTACTTCGTGCACCTGGGGATCATCCTCATCGCCGTGGGCGTGGCGGCTTCGTCGCTATACAAAGTGGAGAACCAGGTGACCCTGCGACCGGGTGAATCGGCCACGGTAAAGGATTACAACTTGACCTACAAGGGACTCAACCAGTATCCTACCGCCAGCAAGCAGGTGGTGGCGGCTAACCTTGAGGTGAGTCAGAACGGCAAGTACCTGGGGAACATGGCCCCAGCCAAGGAGTTCCACCGGGGCCACGAGCAGCCCAACACCGAAGTGGACGTGCGCACCACCCTCATTGAAGACCTGTATCTCATCCTGACCGGTTGGGAGGACGACGGCACGGCCAATTTCCGTCTCATCGTCAATCCCATGGTGGTCTGGATCTGGATCGGTGGGGTGGTGCTGCTCTTTGGGACGGTGATCGCCTTCCTGCCGGATAGAAGAGAAAGGGTGGGAGGGGGCTGAGTGCGATGAAACGTATCTTACTGACCATCTTATTGGTGGGATTCCTCAACCTGATGATCGCCACCCCTGCCCTGGCCGATGGGGCGGTGGATGCCATCGCCAACGAGTTGATGTGCCAGTGCGGCTGCACCAAGACGGTAGCCTCCTGCGATTGCGGCACGGCAGAGCAGATGCGCCAGACGATCAAAGCAATACTGGACCAGGGTAAGAGCAAAGAGGAAATCCTGGCCTACTTTGTAGGCCAGTACGGCGAGGTGGTGTTATCCACACCCACGAAGAAAGGCTTTAACCTGGCAGCCTGGGTTGTCCCCTTCGCCGGGATTGTCCTGGGAGCTGGGGCGGTGTACCTGGCTCTGCGCAAATGGGTCTTCCGCGGCCAGGAACTGGAAGAGGTGACCGTGGAAGAGGTGGCCGATGCCGAAGTGGCTGAGTACGAGGAGCGGCTGCGGCGGGATCTGGCGGCGTTTAAGTGAGCCCTTGGATAGAATTCGTCGGCTGAGTCGAGCGGAAGCTGACTTCAAGCCAGCTTGAACCTATCTGAGACGGTCGCTTCAAGCGACTGATGGGAGATATAGCGTATGGAGATCATTTTCACCGTGGTTTTAGCGGGAGTGGCCATAGCGGCCGCCGGGTATCCGCTTTTCAAGGCGAGGACAGAGGAGGCCCTGACTGTGGCAGGCGAGACCGCTATGGAGTCGCTGAGGGCTCAGCGGGATGCCGTCTATGCTTCTATCAAAGAGTTGGATTTTGACCACGAGATGGGCAATCTCTCCGGCAAGGACCACACCGATTTGCGGGAACGCTACACCCGCAAGGCTGTGGCCATCCTCAAGGCCTTGGACGAGCAGCCAAAGTTGGCGCCCGTAGTGGAGTCTAGCGAGGCTCTGGGCGACGAGGACGAGATTGAACGGGAGGTGGCGGCGGTGCGCCAGGCCCGGCGGGCCGGTGTTGGCGTAGACACGGGGGCCCCAATTCCATCGCGTCACCAGCCCAAACAGGTGGCGGTATCTAAGGGAAAGCCAGCGACGCTAATCTGCTCTCGCTGTGGGATGGCTTACGATATTGGCGACGCCTTCTGTCGCCACTGCGGCGCCGCTCTGTCCAGGAGTTGCTCATCGTGCGGGGCGGTGTTCCAGGAGGGGGATCGCTTCTGCGCCAGGTGCGGCCAAAAGCTATGACTCACTGCGCAAGGAGGCAACTAAGTGGGGAGAAAGGCGCTGGCTCTTTCGTTCATGGCCTTGATGTTCCTTGCCTTGACGCTCCTGACCACTCTGGCCTGGGCCGATGATGGCAAGGGGATGATCCGGGGCCAGGTGATCAATAAGACGGCAGGCGGCGGCCCTGTGGGCAATCTGCCGGTGACCCTACACATTCACCAGGAGACCAGTCTGGTAGAGAAACGCACCGCCCAGGCCGATGCTGCCGGGGCTTTCCGGTTCGCTGACCTTTCGGCGACGGGGAGCTATAGCTATACGGTCTTGACCTATTACCAAGGAGTGGAGTACAGCAGTGAACCGGCGGGGTTTGCCAAAGACCAGACCACCCTACCTGTACTCCTGGAGGTCTACGAGGGCACAAACAGCGACGCTCAGGTCTCCGTTCAGCGGGTGCATATCCTGGCCGACCTGGTGCAGGGAGCCTTGCAGACCTCCGAGTTCTACATCTTCCAAAACACCGGCGACCGTACCTTCATCGGCTCCGGCGAGCCGATCACCGATGGGCAGCGGGCCACCTTACGCTTCTCCCTGCCTAAGGGGGCAAAAAATGTGGAGTATGGCCAGGGCCTAGAGGGGGTGGTCTTCGGCGGCGATGCCTTCACGGCCACCACGCCTATCCTGCCGGGGATGCAGCCGGTGCTCTTCTCCTACAACCTGCCTCTGAGCTCGCCCACGGCTCACTTCAGCCGCAAGCTGGATTATGCCGTGAGCAACCTGAGTTTTCTGGTCCCTGATGTGGGGCAGGTCATCACCAGCACGGTGTTGGTGGCCAGGGAGAGGATGAGCGGCCAGGGGACCAATTACTTGCACCTGGCTGGCCAGAACCTGGCCAGGGGGACAGAGGTGACCGTGGACTTCAGCAACATACCCGCCAAACTCCCGTCGGTGGCTTCGCCTGGCCCAGCAGCAACCACGGAGGAGAGGAGCTACACCAGCACCACCGACCAGAACGCCCTGTACAGGGTGGTGCTGGTGGGCCTGGGAGTGCTGGCGGTGGTCATCGCCCTGGGCTATGCCTTGCAGCGGCGTCGCGCTCAAGCGGTGCCCACCGAGACGGCTCGGGTCGTTGAGGATCGGGCCTCTCTCATCCTGGCCATCGCCGACCTGGATGACCGTTACGAGGCTGGGGACATTGGCGAAGAGGAGTACCGAGCGGAAAGAGCCAGGTTGAAGAGACGGCTGGCGGCGATAATGAGGGAGAAATGAGGGAAGCCTGTTATGTTCGCCGTTGAAGCTATTGGCCTGAAGAAATCCTTTGGCCCACGACAGGTATTGCAGGGGGTAGATCTACAGGTACGGCTGGGAGAGTTCGTGGCCCTCTTCGGGCCCAATGGGGCGGGGAAGACTACGCTGATCCGGATTCTGGCCGGCCTCATCCGGCCCTCGGCCGGTAGCGTGCTCCTGGGAGGGTACGACCTGGCTAAAGGAGAGGAGCCAACGCGGCGGCATATTGGCGTGATGGGGCATCAGACCTATCTCTACGATGACCTGACGGCTGAGGAGAACCTGACCTTCTATGCTCGTATGTACGGCCTGCACAATGCGGCGGGGTGCATGGCCACCCTCTTGAAGCAGATGGGGCTGTGGGCTCGTCGCCGCGATCCCGTGCGCACCTACTCTCGTGGCATGCAACAGCGCCTGGCCCTGGCCCGGGCCCTGCTCCACGACCCGCCGATCCTGCTCCTGGACGAGCCGGACACGGGCCTGGATCAGGAGGCCACCCCTCTCTTGCAAGGAGCCTTGGTTGAAGCCGATGGCCGACGCCGGGCAGTGCTCTTTACTACCCACAATTTGGAGCGGGGCCTGGAATTGGCCGATCGGGTAGCTATCCTTTCCGGCGGGCGCATCGTCTATCAGGGAGAGCGCGCTGCCCTCTCCAACGAAGGCTTCCGCCAACTATATGCCAGGTTTTGCAAATCTGCCCCGCAGGTGCCGGAACCTGCGAGAGGATTTTCGGAGAACAATCTTGCCTGACGCGGAACCATTGGCCGTTGGCCATCAGTCATCTGCTATCAGCCATTGGCCATCCGCCATTTGCTACTCGCCATCTGCCATCGGCCAAATCATCGCCATTGTCCGCAAAGACATCGCCGCCGAGGTGCGCACCAAGGAGATCTTCACGGCCATGTTCGTCTTCGCCGTCCTCTCCTTGGTGATCTTCAACTTTGCTTTTGAGCTACGGGTGGAGAGCGTGGCGGCCATCGCCCCAGGGGCATTGTGGGTGGCCATCACCTTCGCTGGCGTGCTGGGGCTGAACCGCTGCTTCGTGCTGGAGAAGGATCGGGGCTGCCTGGAGGGGCTGCTCCTCTGCCCTGTTGACCGAAATGTCCTTTACCTGGGCAAAATGCTCTCCGCTGTCATCTTCATGGCGGCCATGGAAGTGGTGACGCTCCCCCTCTTCTCGGTCTTTTTTAATCTGCCTATCCTTATCCTTCCTCTGCTGCCGGTGGTGGTCCTGGGAACGGTTGGCTTCGCAGCAGTGGGGACACTCTTCGCCGCTATGTCGGTGAACACGCGGGCGCGGGAGGTGCTGCTCCCCATCTTGCTCTTTCCAGTGCTGTCGCCAGTGTTGATCGGGGCGGTGAAGGCCAGCGGAGCAGCCCTGGCCGGCAACCTGGCCGATGCAGCCAATTGGCTACAACTGCTGGCAACCTTTGACGTGATCTATCTGGTGATTGGCCTGCTGGTCTTTGAGTATGTAATAGGGGAGTAAACAAGATACGGATGAGAGGAATCAAATTGCTGGGCGGAGTGGCTCTGATTGCTGTACTCTTCTCCATCTATCTCATCCTCGTCTGGGTGCCCACGGAGCGGCAGATGGGGATCGTGCAGCGCATATTCTAGAAACGAGAACTTCGCTGGGACATCCTGGCCCACAGCTCGGCGGAGATCGGCGTGGTCTTCTGCTCCCTGGGACTGATCACCGGCTCTATCTGGGCTAAACCCATCTGGGGCACCTGGTGGACCTGGGACCCTCGCCTGACCACCACCCTGGTACTCTGGCTGATCTACGTGGCCTATCTGATGCTGCGCAACAGCCTGGACGACCCCGACCGGCGGGCGCGCTTTGCTGCCGTCTTCGGCATCGCCGGATTCGCTGATGTGCCCATTGTCTTCATGGCGATTCGCTGGTGGCGTACCATCCACCCGGTGCTCTTCGAGCCGGGGAGGATTGGCCTGGCGCCGCCCATGCTGGTCGCCTTCATCGTGGGCATGGTAGCTATGACTCTGGTCTTCTTCTACCTGCTAGCTTTACGGGTGAGCTTGGAGACTCTTCGGTCACAAGTGGCAAGCCTCAAGGCGCAGCGGGCTTGGGACCAGGGTTGGAAAAATAGCATGTAGGACAAGTTGCCAACTTGTCCCGCTGGGCGTTGTCTTCATCCTTCGTTGTGCGCGAAGTACATGAGGAATTAACCTGGAGGAAAAAGATGCAGAACGGGATTTACCTCTTTACTGCTTATGGCCTGATCTGGCTCGTGCTCTTTGGCTATACCTGGAGCATCGGCCGGCGGCTGGAGGCCCTGCGGGACGAAATCGAGGCTCTCAAGCAGGCACAAGAGTAGCTTACCGGCGCCTTTAGGATCAAGAAGGCAGATGTGAGAAGGCCACTCTCTACAAACGTAGAGGGTGGCTTTATGCTAATCTCAGTAGTTCACGAATGCTCGCGGTGGATCTGACCGATCCGCCGCTAATCCGCTGGATTGGGCATTGCAGCGGGAGCAATTTGCGATAGACCGAATCTTGAATCGTCTGTGCACCCTATCCATCTTGACAAGGCCGTCCATTTTATGTTAGAATATTAACCAGAATATAAAGTGATTTACTGGACAATTAGAGGAAGGGGATGAAGATTTCTACCAAGGGAGACTATGGCCTGCGGGCCATGCTCGAACTGGCGCGACGCTATGGGGAGGGGCTGGTGCCCAGCCAGGAGATTGCCACAGGCCAGGGCATCCCCGAATCGTATCTCGATCAATTGCTGACCACCCTGGGCAAGGCCAGGCTCGTCAGGAGTGCCCGGGGGCCTCAAGGTGGGCACTCTCTGGCCAAACCCCCAGCGCAGATCACGCTCAGCGAGATTGTCACCGCCTTGGAGGGCTCTACCGCGCCGGTAAGTTGTGTGACCGACCAGGGCTACTGCCACCTGACCAGCGCCTGCGTCCTGCGGGAGGTCTGGCAGAAGATCGAGGAGGCGACTCATGAGGTCCTCACCTCTACCACCCTGGAGGACCTGGTGCAACGCCAACGGGCTCGGGAAGCGAGAGCGATGTATTACATCTAGGTCATCCCCGGATGGCCTTCTCTATAAAGAGATAACGATGCCACAGATCGCCAATATATTCCCTGCCGATGGCACAAAGGCTTAAGAAAAGCATGTTGTGCGAGAAATAAATCTTGGAGGTGCCGTAGATGAGTCGCGAATTTCAAAACATTCTTGAAGCAATCGGGAAAACACCGCTTGTTAGGCTCAATAATATAACTAAAGATGTTAGATCAAAAATATTTGTCAAGCCTGAATTCCTTAATCCGTGTGGGAGTGTAAAAGACAGGATAGGGCTTGCCATGATTGAAGCCGCCGAAAAAGATGGACGGCTCTCGCCGAATAGTACAATCATCGAAGCAACGGCAGGCAATACCGGTGTGGGGCTTGCCCTGGTTGCGGCGATCAAAGGATACCGATGCATATTTGTCATGCCTGATAAGATGAGCCAGGATAAGATTAATCTGCTTAAGGCCTATGGTGCTGAAGTGATTATCACACCCACATCCGTGCCTCCAGATTCACCTGAAAGCTATAATGGGGTAGCAGATAGGCTGGCCAGGGAAATACCGAACGCTTATCGGCCAAATCAGTTTGAAAACCCGAACAATCCACTGATTCATTATTTAACCACTGGTCCTGAGATATGGAACGATTCTGGGGGCAAGGTAGAGGTCTTTGTTGCCGCAATGGGCACTGGTGGAACGATATCGGGGACGGCAAAATATCTTAAAGAGAAAAATCCAGGTATTGTTGTTGTGGGTGCGGACCCGGAAGGTTCAATACTTTCCGGCGATAGCCCGAAACCTTATAAGGTGGAAGGTATTGGTGAAGATTTTATACCCAAGACATTTGATCGTCAACTGGTCGATGAGATGATCCGTGTAAGCGATAAGGAGTCCTTTAACACTGCCAGGCGTCTAGCCAGGGAAGAAGGACTTCTGGCCGGTGGTTCTTCCGGGACGGCTCTGGCCGCTGCGTTAAAATATGCTCAACGTTTGGAAGAGCCCAGATACATCGTTGTCCTCCTGCCCGATACAGGCCGAAATTACATCAATAAGATATTCTCAGATCAATGGATGCAAGAAAATGGTTTCTGGGCAGGCAAGCAAGCCAGCGCAGTAAAAATAAAGGATATACTTACGGAAAAGAAAGGTCTCCCGCCCCTCGTCGCTGTTTCTCCTAAGGATACGCTCATTAAAGCGATCGGCCTGACGCAGGATTATAACATTTCACAACTGCCGGTTATTGACAATAACAAAGTTGTTGGTAGTTTGAATGAGGCTTCTCTGATGCAACTTCTGCATGATGGAATAAAATTTGATGAGCAGGAGATTTCTGCGGTTATGGGAAAACCTCCGCCTATTCTAGACGAAAACACGGATATAGCAGAGGCATACCGGGTGCTTTTGTCAGGGGCAACAGGTATTGTCGTCAAGAGGCAAGATTTGCCTGTTGGATTAATTACCAGAGCAGATTTGGTGAATTACTGGATAACACAGAGCAGGGGGGAATCTTTTGAAATTTGAAACCAGGGCCATTCACGATGGGCAGCAGCCCGACGCTCCGACAGGGGCGATTGTTGTGCCTGTTTATCAAACATCGACATACCAGCAGGAGGCCGTCGGCAGGCATAGAGGTTATGAATATTCACGCACAGATAACCCGACCCGCAAAGCATTGGAAGTGGCGATAGCTTCGCTTGAAGAAGGGAAGTATGGTCTGGCCTTCGCTTCAGGGGTCGCCGCCACCACTGCCGTTTTCAGCCTTCTTCAAAAAGGAGACCATATAATAGCAGGTGACGATATTTACGGCGGCACATACCGCTTACTAGAAAAGGTATTTACAAAATGGGGTATTAAGACAAGTTATGCAGATATTGACAATATTGACTCTTTTGAGAATGCTATACAGAAAGACACAAAACTTATCTGGACTGAAACGCCAACAAACCCGCTCTTAAAAATTGTAGATATCAAAAAACTTTCTGAAATAGCCCATGAAAAAAACATTCTTCTTGCTGTTGATAACACATTTGCCAGTCCGTATTTCCAGAAACCGCTTTTACTGGGTGCCGACATTGTAGTACACAGCACTACTAAGTATCTTGCCGGGCACAGCGACATAATAGGTGGAGCAATTGTCACTTCGGATGTAAAACTCTATGAAGATTTGAAGTTTTATCAGAATGCGGCTGGTGCAGTTCCTGGTCCCTGGGACTGCTGGCTTGTTTTAAGGGGGATAAAAACACTGGCCCTAAGAATGAAAGAGCATGAAAAAAATGCCTTGTATTTAGCGGATTATCTTTCCAGACATTCCATGATTGAGCGGGTTTATTATCCAGGCTTGAAAACTTATGAGCAGTATGAGCTTGCCAAAAGGCAGATGGATGGCTTTGGTGGAATGATCAGTATAGAATTAAAAGGCGGTTTCCCGGCAGTGGAAAAGTTTATTTCTGGACTCAAATTGTTTTTGTTAGCTGAAAGTCTGGGTGGGGTTGAATCACTGGTTTGTCACCCTGCAAGAATGACCCATGGTTCTTTACCATACGATGAAAGGATGAAGCGCGGTATAAAAGATAACCTTGTACGGCTTTCGGTAGGTATTGAAAATAAAATCGACCTCAAAAACGACCTCAAAAATGCGTTATCATCTCTCTAGGAATTCTTCAGTCAGCACCAGCCGACTATAGTGTACAAGGAGAATGCCATGAAAATCGGTGAGGACTGGTGGGCGGTGATCGTGGGGTTTCTGCTCATGGCTCTGGCCTGGGCGGGGTTCCTGGGCAAAGCCAAGGGGTTGATCAACATCCCTTGGTAGGCTGGCCTATAGTTTGCAGGAGGTAACTGGGGACGCTCGGGGGGAAGAAAGGAGCTACCAGCCTCGCCGGGCTGGCAGATAAGGGAAGTTTATCCTGCTTCACCCCGCAGCGCCTGGATAAGGGGGCACTATCTATGGAGACCAAAAAGGGTACCAACTGGCTGGGCGTGCTGGTAGGATTGGTGATCATCCTGGTACTCGCCTGGCTAAGCTGGCAAGGTTCTGCCTGGGCGGTGGCTCAGGGCAAGGCAGCGAAGGGCTTCTGGGCTGACCTGGCCAAGTCCCTGGAGTATCCTCTTTGGGCAGTGGTACTGGGCTTGGCCGGCAACGTCATTCTCACCGTGACTAAGACCAAAGACTTCGTCAAGCCGGCTATTCGCACCGAGCTATTCTTGAAGGCTGGCCTGGTGCTCCTGGGCCTGGGCATCAATATCACCACCGTGGTCAAAGCTGGTGGTGGCGGTGTGATCCAGGCCCTGGTCATGGTCACCAGCGTCTTCCTATTTACCTGGTGGCTGGCCGGCGTCTTCAAGCTGGCGCCTACCTTGAAGGCGGTCATGTGCACGGCCATCTCTATCTGCGGCGTCTCGGCGGCTATCGCCGCGGCGGGCTCGGTGTTGGCCAAGAAGGAGGAGTTGGCCTATACCATCGCTTTGGTGATCATTACCGCTCTGCCACTAATGATCATCATGCCACCCATAGCCAATGCCCTGGGCTTGACATCAACCGTCGCTGGCGCCTGGTTCGGCGGCAACATTGACACCACGGCGGCCGTGGTGGGAGCAGGGACGATCCACAGTCAAAAGGCCCAGGGAATCGCTTCCATCGTCAAGATGTCCCAGAACGCGCTCATTGGCCTGGTGGCCTTTATCTTGGCCCTCTACTTTATCACCATGGTGGAGAAGGGCGCGGAGCGACCCAACGCCAAGGTCATCTGGGATCGCTTCCCCAAGTTCGTGTTGGGCTTCATCATCGCCTCCATCATGGGCTCCCTGGTGGATGCCAAGGGGGCGAGCCTCATCTTCTCAAGTGATGCCATGGCCGGCATCGCCAATGTTAAAAACTGGGCCTTCAACTTTGCCTTCGTCTGCATCGGCCTGGAGTTGAACTTCTCCGAATTCAAGAAGATGGGTGGCGCGCCCCTCTGGGTCTACATGATCGCCACGGTCTTCAACACGGTGCTGGCCCTGATCGTAGCCTCGATCATCTTTGGGGTGATCTTCCCACTTTAGCGGTGGCGTGACACGCCACTGGATGGCCTTCTTTAGGATAAGGATAGCAATGCCACAGGTCGCCAATAACGTCCTGGAGCTAATTGGCAATACTCCCTTGATCCGGCTTAACCGCCTCCCCATGGCCGAATCAGCCACCATTTTGGCAAAGCTAGAGAGTTGCAACCCTGCTGGCTCGGTCAAGGATCGGATCGCCCTGGCCATGATCGAGGATGCGGAGAAGAAGGGACTGCTCAAGCCTGGCGGTACCATCGTGGAACCAACGAG